>NZ_JBJMQP010000075.1:0-42286 GCF_045802625.1 Hyalangium sp.
GCTCGGGAGAGCCGTCCTCGGGCGTCATCAGTTGTACCAGCAGGTGCCAGCCGATGCGCAGGACGATGCCCTGGTAGCTCGTGGGGACGCGCTCGGGAAGGGACAGGGTGAAGGGCACCTCCATGCGGGGATGGAAAGGGCCTGGGAGCTCGGCGATGCTCAGCACACGTGACTCCGGTTCTCCAGGGCCTTCGATGCGGCAGATGGCTCGGAGCCGCATGGACTGCGCGGTCCTGACGGCCGAGGTGTCTTCCAGGAGGCGGACGCGGCCCTCGAGCGTGCCGCCTGCCTCCACCTCGGGTGCTTCGAAGGCCACCGTGCAGATCAGATCCATGGCGGGCTCAGGCTTGACGGGGGAGGATGAGCAGCTCCCGCTCCAACCGCAGGTCCAGCCGCCCGATCAGGACGACCTCCAGCTCCAGGCGGGTCGCCACCGAGTGGCGCGTCCAGCGAAAGCTGGGCGGCAGCTCCAGGGGAATGGGGACCGGGACGGACTGCTCCCAGGGCTCGCTCAGCTCTTCCGGGAGCGCCAGCCGGGAGCTCCACCGGTGGACCTCCATGACGCTCGAGAGGTGCCCCGTCTGCTGTTCCGAGTCGTGTGACAGCTCTGGGAACTTCTCTTCGTAGTCGGCCCGCTCCTCGGTGATGAGGCGCAGCTCCGCGGAGCTCACTCGCACGCTCCCCCGAGGCACCAGACGCACCCGGACTTGCGCATCGCCTCCCAGGAGCGCGCCTCCCTCGGGGAGCTCGAGCGTGGTCTCCCGGAACGCCGTGTGGCCGAGCATTCCAATCACGACCGCCACGATGAGGGCGAGTCCCATCACGAACAGGGCGCCCGAAAAGACCAACATGGGCACGGGAGGCTCGGTGTTCTCCCAGCGGTGGAGCGTGGCCGCCTGCCAGGGATCGACCGACATCAGCAGGATGATGCCGAGGCCCAGCAGGGCCCCGCCCAGCAGAAAGGTGAGCAGGCGCGAGCGGAACACCATGAAGCCCTCAGTCTGACAGACTCCCGGGGCTCAGGCGATGCCTGGTAGGAGGCCGCTCGCGCAGCCACTTCGAGCCTGCGAGCCGGTCACAGGGTCTCCAGGCAGGCAATCGGGCCGCGAGTCATGCAGAACCTCCTTCGCGGAGCGCGGAAAGGCGTTAGAAGACAAAGCTTCCGACTCCCACCAGACTCGCCGTGAATCCGCACGAACAAGCCCTGCTCGAAGATCTGAACCCGCCCCAGAAGGAAGCTGTCCTGCATGGGGATGGTCCGCTGCTCGTCCTGTCGGGGGCCGGGAGCGGAAAGACGCGCGTCATTACTCGCCGCGTGGCGCACCTGGTGCTGGTCCGCCGTGTCTTCCCCTGGCGCATCCTCGCCGTCACCTTCACCAACAAGGCCGCGCGAGAGATGCGCGAGCGCCTCACACAGCTCCTGGGCGCGCAGGCCAATGAGCTGGTGGTCAGCACCTTCCACTCATCGGCCGCGATGATTCTCCGCCGCGAGGCCGAGGCCGTGGGGCTCACCCGCAGCTTCGTCATCTATGACGACGGGGATCAGCTGGGGCTCGTGAAGCGCGCCATGCGCGATGCACGCGTGGAGCCTGGGCTCCAGCCGCGGGAGATCCTCCACCGGATCGATCAGGAGAAGAACGCCGCGCGCCTGCCCGAGGACATGCACGTGGACGTGGATGACGTGCGCGGCATGGTGGTGAAGAGGGTGTACCAAGCCTATCAGCGGCTACTGCGCGCCGCGAACGCGGTGGACTTCGGGGACCTGCTGCTGCTGCTCGTCACGCTGTTCCGCAAGCGCCCGGATGTGCTGGCCCAGTACCGGCGTCGCTTCTCCCACGTGCTCGTGGACGAGTTCCAGGACACCAACCCGGTGCAGTACGAACTGCTACGGCTGCTGGCGCCCCCTCCGAGCGCCAACCTCGTGGTGGTGGGCGACGACGACCAGTCCATCTACCGCTGGCGCGGTGCCAGCGTGGACAACATCCTCCGCTTCCCGGAGCAGTACCCGGGCGCCAAGGTCGTCAAGCTGGAGCAGAACTACCGCTCGGATCAGAACATCCTCGAGGCCGCGCACGCCGTCATCTCCAAGAACCGGCGGCGCATGCCCAAGAAGCTGTGGAGTGATCGCCAGCGGGGCGAGCACCTCCAGCTCCTCATCAACCGTGATGAGCGCGCCGAGGCCCAGGAGGTGGCTCGGCAGATCCACGCGCTGCAGCGCGAGGGCTTCATCAAGTACTCGGGGATGGCCGTCTTCTACCGGGCCAACGCCCAGAGCCGCGTGCTCGAAGAGGCGATGCGGCTGGCGCGCGTGCCGTACACGCTGGTGAGCGGCCGCAGCTTCTATGATCGCGCCGAGGTTCGCGACGCCGCGGCCTACCTGCGCCTGATGGTGAACCCGCGCTCGGATGCGGACTTGCTGCGCGTCATCAACACGCCGGCGCGCGGTATTGGCGACACCACGGTGGAGCGCCTCTCCGATCATGCCGACCAGCAGGGCATCAGCCTCTATGAGGCCATCGCCCAGCCGGAGCGCATTCCCTCGCTCAACGCGGCGGCCTCGCGGCGGCTGGCGGGCTTCCACTCGCTGGTGGCCTCGCTGAACGCCTTCGCTCAGGAGGCCAAGGACGCCGCGAGCGCGGTGGACCAGATGCTCCAGGAGACCAAGCTCGTGGAGTCGCTCACCGCCGAGGGCAGTGACGAGTCCCTCACCCGCGCGGAGAACCTTCGCGAGTTCCTCGGCGCCGCGCAGGAGTTCGATCTGAATCGCGTCGCCGCCGCGGTGGCTGCTGCAACGGCGCAGCCGGCTGAAGGGGCCGAGCCTCCTCCGCCCGATCTGGAGGCAGCGCCGCTCTCCGCGGACGTGCCTCCGCTCCAGGCGTTCCTGGAGCAGATCAGTCTGGTGGGCGAGGCGGATGCCGTGGTGGGCGAGGGCCGCGTGGCGCTGATGACGCTGCACGCGGCCAAGGGCCTGGAGTTCGACGCCGTGTTCCTCACCGGCATGGAGGACAACGTCTTCCCGCACTCGCGCTCGCTCGCCGTCGAGGATCCCGAGCAGAGCGAGGAGATGGCCGAGGAGCGACGCCTCTGCTACGTGGGCTTCACTCGCGCTCGCAAGCGGCTGTTCGTGAGCCTCGCGCAGTGCCGCTCGCTCTTCGGGGAGCTGCGCTACAACCCGCCCTCGCGCTTCCTCCGGGACGTGCCGCCGAACCTCTTTGGCATCGAGCCCGAGGCCCAGGTGGCTCAGCGTCCCGCTCCGTCGCCTGTGGCTCCCCGCCGCCGGTCCTATGACGAGGATGAGGGCCCGCGCATCGATCGATCCTACTCCCAGGCCTCGGACATGGAGGGCATGAGTGGGGACGTGCGTGGCATGCGTGTGCGTCACGAGCAGTTCGGCGTGGGGCGGGTCATCTCCGCGGATGGCTCGGGGCCCAACGCCAAGATGACTGTGGATTTCGGGGACGGGGTGGGCCTCAAGCGCGTCATCGCCCGCTTCCTCATGCCGGGCTGATCACGGCTCCAGCGCGCGGATGCTCCAGGACAGCACCCGCCCGTCCAGCCCCAACACGAAGATCTGATCCCTGATGACCACCGGGGTCGTCCTCAACGAAGTGTCCGTGCGCACCGAGAAGACGGGCGCTCCTCCCTGTCGCCGCAGGCCGAGCAGCAGGCCTTCACGCCCGCTCGTGGGAACGATCAACTGCTCCCCGTACGCGGTGAGCTGCGTCACGAGCGGGGAGGGCAGGGTGATCCCCGACAGGCGCCGGCCATCCGTGGGCGAGATGGCCAGCAGCTGAGCAGGCTCGGTGCCGACCCAGAGCACTCCCTGGAGGTACGTCGGCGGGCTGGTCAGGACCGTCGCGGGCGTCTGCTCCCACCGTGGGGCGCCATCCTCCACCCCAAGTGCGGCCATTCTCCCGGTGCGCATGGATACGTACAGCGTGTCACCCTCCAGCGTCATCCCCAGCACCTGCGCCATCGGTCGACGCCAGCGGACCGCCCCGTCCGCCGTGGACAACCCCACCAGCCCCGTGTCTCCCAGCGACACCACCAGCACCCCTCCGGCCAGCACCGGCGCGGGCAGCCGCTGGCTGGGATCGATGTGGGACTCCTCGGCCTTCGGCGCGGGCCGCCTCCAGCGCACCTGCCCCGTGTCCAGCGCGTAGGAACGCACCGCGCCATCCGGCCCCAGCGCGTAGACAGCCGCCTCATCCGAGACGAGCGCCGCGAGCACCGGCGGCTCCCCGGTGAGGCGCCACCGGTCCGCTCCATCCGCGAGCCCCAGCCGCGCCAGCTCCCCGCCCACCGTCCCGGCGACCACACTGTCCCCGGACACCGTGGGCCGCGCCGCCACCTCCTGGGCGAACTTCACCCTCCACACCGCCTCCCCTCGCCGGTTCAGCCGCACCAGCGTGCCCGCCTCGTTGCCCACCAGCACGCCGTCCTCCAGCGCCACCAGCCCGGCCCGGGAGGAGGCATCCGTCGAGAACGCAAACACCGGCTCCGCGGGCCGCTTGCACCCCGCCGCACCTGTCGCCAGGAGCACGAGCAACAGGCGGATGCATGGACAGGCGCGCGGCAGCATGGTTTGAGGGATGCATCTTCCGACCCGCACGAGGGTTGGCAAGCAAGGAACCTCACCATGGCCTCCATTCGTGACGACGAGCTCCCCAACGCCACGGGCATTCCCTCCGCCGCCCGCCGTGCCGACATCTCCCCACCCCCGGCCATCGAGGTGACGGAGGAGCTGCTCCACGCGTTGCCCAAGACGGACCTGCACTGCCACCTGGATGGCTCCATGCGGCTGAAGACCATCCTGGAGCTGGCCGAGGAGCAGAAGGTGAAGCTGCCCGCGGACTCCGTGGACGGGCTGGCCCAGGCCATCCACATGGGGCAGATGTGCAAGAGCCTCGAGGAGTACCTGGTGGCGTTCGACGTCACCCTCTCCGTGCTGCAGACGGCCGAGGCGCTCTACCGCTCCGCCTATGAGCTGGCCGTGGACGCGGCCGCCGAGAACGTGCGCTATCTGGAGGTCCGCTACTCGCCCGCGCTGCACCTGCAGAAGGGCTTGAAGATGACCACCGTCATCGACTCGGTGCTCGAGGGCCTGCGCGCCGCCAAGCGCGAGACGGGGATCAAGTGCGGTGTCATCGTCTGCGGCATCCGCCACATCAACCCGCAGACCTCCATGCGGCTGGCCGAGCTGAGCGTGGCCTACAAGAACCGGGGCGTGATTGGGTTCGATCTCGCCGGTGCCGAGGCGAGCTTCCCCGCCAAGGACCACAAGGATGCGTTCCAGCTCATCCTCAAGAACAACGTCAACTGCACCGCGCACGCGGGCGAGGCGTTCGGCCCCGAGTCCATCTCCCAGGCCATCCACTACCTGGGCGCGCACCGCATCGGCCACGGCACGCGGCTGCGCGAGGATGGGGATCTGCTCAACTACGTGAACGATCACCGCATCCCGCTGGAGGTCTGCCCCAGCTCCAACGTGCAGACCGGCGCGGTGCCGAGCCTCAGTGCGCACCCACTCAAGTTCTACTTCGACTACGGCCTGCGGGTGACGATCAACACCGACAACCGGCTCATCACCGACACCACGGTGACCAAGGAGCTGTGGCTGGCGCACAAGGAGCTGGGCCTGGAGCTGGAGGATCTCACCACCATCATCGTCTCCGGTTTCAAGAGCGCCTTCCTGCCGTTCCGCGAGAAGCAGGACATGCTGCGCGCGGTGAACCAGGAGATCGCCACCACGCTGGCCGCCTTCGAGAAGCGCCCCACGGCGGTGAAGAAGCCGGCCTGAGCCCGGGGGCCGGTGGTAAGGAGAAGGCCTCGTCTCTTCTGGAGGGAGGCCCTCTCGTATGGATCTGCAACTGACGGGCAAGGTGGTGCTGGTGACGGGTGGCTCGGATGGACTGGGAGCCGCCGTGTGCAATCGGCTCGTGTGGGAAGGGGCGCGCGTGGCGCTGTGCGCCCGCAAGCCCGAGCGGCTGGAGGCCACCGCCGCCACGTTGCGCTCCCAGGGCGGAGAGGTGCTCGCGGTCCCCGCGGATGTGTCTCGCGCCGAGGACCTGGAGCGCTTCGTCAAGGCCGCGCACGAGCGCTGGGGCCGCGTGGATGGGCTGGTGAACAACGCCGGCTCCGCGTCCGCCAAGCCGTTCCTCTCGGTGACGGATCAGGAGTGGGAGGAGGACTTCCAGCTCAAGGTGTTCGCGGCGATGCGCACCGTGCGGCTCACGGTGCCGCTGCTGCGCGCGGCGGGTGGAGGCTCCATCGTCAACGTGCTGTCCATCAAGGCCAAGGAGCCGGGGAAGAACACCACGCCATCCTCCGTGTCCCGGGCCGCGGGCATGTCGCTGACGAAGGTGCTCTCCAAGGAGCTGGGGCCGGATGCGATTCGCGTCAACGCGGTGCTCGTGGGGATGATCCAGAGCGGGCAGTGGAACCGGCGCGCCGAGGCCTCGGGCAAGCCCGCGGAGGCCTTCTACGCCGAGCGGAGCAAGGAGGCGGGGGTGCCGCTGGGACGCATCGGGCAGGCGGAGGAGTTCGCGGACGTGGTGGCCTTCCTGCTCTCGGCGCGCTCCTCCTATGTCACAGGCACGGCCATCAACGTGGATGGCGGCCTCTGTGACGTGGTCTGAAGCGTATAATCAGTCCGGCCTCGCGCCCCACGCACGTGTCCGGGCTCAGGTAGGCATAGCGCATCGTCATGTCGATGGTGGCATGCCCCATCAGTTCCTGGATGACCTTGAGTGGGACGCCCCGCATGGCGAGACGGCTGCCGTAGGTGTGGCGTAGGTCGTGCCAGCCGATACGCTCCTCGCGCTCGCTGTCCCTTGGTTGACTCGGCCGCACGGCCTCCCTGTAATCCCGCGTGGGGCTCCTCGCGAGTGGAGCCCATGCCAGGAGGCGCTGGGTGCCAAGAGGGGTGGCTCTGCTGACATGCATGTTGCTTGTGGGGTGTAGCAGCGCCCCCCGGAGCGTTCGCCCTGCCACTGGACAGGCAAGGTACTGCGTCTATGTCTCGAGCAGCGACTTTGAGCAGGCAGCACAAGGTGGAGCATCTGCCGCTGTGCCTGCGCCAGGGGCGGGTTCGCCGACGGCTCCACTGCCCCCTTCACCACCACCGCTGAGAGGGCTTCCTGGCGGGGGCACAGGAGATGGGGTACCCCGCGGCATGCTCCGCCCGGTGCCGCAAGGCGGCACGACCGCGGCAGGAGCAGGCACTGGCGCTGCGGCAGGAGAAGCCCTGGTCACAGGTGGGGCGGTGGTTGCGGCTGCGGGCAGCGTTCTGCTGCTTTGCTTCACCGCCAAAGCGGTTGTGGCCGGGGAGCAGACCCCCATCGACATCGCGGACAAGTTCTACGGCACCCACTTCGGCGATGTTTCTGAATGGGTTCGAGGCCGGTATCCCCCAAAGGGCTCTGCGCATCCGGCCACCATCGAGATAGACATCCTCATTCACCAGGCGCCTGACGGCACAGTGGAAGTGACGACAAGCGCGCCCACGTCCCAACCTGAGTCGGTGTCTTCTCCCCACGCTCTTCCCAGTGGACGGCCAGCTGCGGAATCCGACAGAGAAAGTAAAAAGAAACGCGGCCGTCTCTATGTGACCTACAGAAAGCTCAACAAGAGAACCAAGCTCTACTACTCGGGGCGGACCAGCATGGTCATTGATCTCGGTCTGCCCCTTGACCTCCAGGCACAGTTGGCCATTCGGTTCCGAGACATGAATCATCATATTGATGAGAAAGAAGACCCGAAGGATGCTTCATTTGCTCAAGCACTACTTGATGTATTCGAGCTTGGAAATGCCATCGACTACAATCTGCGGTATGATGACCCAGCGTATTGGCGGATTCGCGGAAGAGAGCAGCAGTTGATAGATTTCCATGGAGGCGCCCAGTCCGACACGGGCAAGCCTTATCGAACCGAGAACATCGTGCGTGCCGTGGCAAAAGACAACCCGAGAGGTAGACAGTTTCACGACGCTGCCACAGTTCGCTGGGGACAGATTCACCGTTACACAGGATATTAGGCGACATGCACCTGCGGCCAACACATAAACCAGGTTCATTCTTGAGAATCCCTCTGGCAGACGGCTCCTTCGGCTATGGAAGGGTTCTCGAAGTACCATTTGATGCCTTCTATGACTACAGAACCACCAGCCCAGACGCGGACCTGGACAGGATCGCATCAAAGCCCATTCTTTTCAGGATTGTTGTCAAGCATCCATACCCGAAGTCATGGGAACTCATTGGGTGGAGAGAGCTTGAGGAGCGCCTGACTCAACCCATTGTCCAATTCAGAATGGAAGTGGGCCCACTCCGGCGCTGTTGGATTTTCGACAGCCTTGGCAATTCGAGAGAGGCGTCCCCCCAAGAATGTATTGGGCTTGAGCCAGCGGCTGTTTGGGAGTCCCACGGTGTCGAGGAACGTCTGTTTGATACCTTCATGGGACGGCCTAATGATTCATTAGAGCACTTATGGAAGGAGTTGGAGTAGCAGAGTGCCTTTAGGACATGCGGCCAACACACAAACCAGGTTCATTCTTGAGCCTGGGCTATTCACGAAGAGCGGGGATCCATTGCATCATCGCTGATGATCACGTGCGCGATGCAGAGATTCTTGCAGAGGACAGACCCCGCCTGTTGCGCCGCTTCGCTTGCCTGGACGCCCCAAAGGTGAAGCCCCCTCCGCCATGTTGCACGCCCGGCGCGGGTTCGATTGCCGCCGCCTCCATGCAGAACAACCCGCCGCTCTCAAGCGCTCTCCCTTTAAGAAAGGGGCACAGGTGAAGGGAACGGGCGAGAGCAGAGAGGCAGAGGAGGGTTGCTGAGGAGTGCAGGAGGGCCGAGTGGCACGTCGGTGCGCCCCCCCGCAGCCCAATCAGGTACACGCCTGCTCAAGCCGCCCTCCCATGAGGAGGCGGCAGGCGATAGGCCAGTGTTGGCGTGCAGGGGCGTATCGGCGTGCAGGGAGAATCCCTCGCGGACACAAGCCGCAGCCAAGAGCACGACGTCGCATGGGGCCTGCACCACCGAGGAAAGGAGGTCGTCTCCAAGTCCGCTGGCGCTGAGGAGCGCCATGATTGGCAAGAGCTTGAACACGCTCATCGCGGCTCCTCCGAGGCGGGCTGGCGCAGCGGCTCCCCGGTTGCCAGGTAGCACTCGCCTGCATAGTCGAACATGGTGTCGCCGCATGGGGCCGACTGGCCTTTGAGAGGCCCGAACCAACACGCTCCGTTGATCGCCTTCTGCCCCCGCTCGCATGGCGGCTTCTTCTGCCCGGGCTGCGGCGTTGAAGGCATCGGCCTTCCATACGACAAGAAAAACCTAGGCATCGTCTTCGTCGCATCTTGCACGCTGGCGAGTGCCTCCTCACCCACACCTCCATCCGGGGCCTCGGGAGTGGGCTGTTCATCCGCAACGCTGGGTTCCCAGGCGGGAGCGCGGGGCGGGGCGGTTGTGGGCTTCTCGGAGCCACCATGGACAGCGAGAAGGAGTACCGCGCCGGCTGTCAGCCCGCCCCCCAGTGCTGCGATTGCCGTGGACGCCCAACTGGGCCATGTCCAGTGGGGCTGCGGTCCTGGCCTCGAGGTTGAGTCGGTGTCCGCCGCGGCCTGAGCGGGGGCGAGAGGCGCCGCGGCATCCCGCGCGCCACCAGCGACCGACAGGCCGATGGCCAGGGCGGCGGCGGAAGGGCGCGCTTGGCGATCCTGGGAGAGACAGGCCAGGAGCATCCGCTCCAGGCCCACGCTCACCGTCGAGAGTTCACGCGGGGGCAGCAGCCGACGCTGAGGCAGCGAGCCCTCCTCGGGCGCGGGCGGGTAGGTGCCCGTGCAGAGGCGGTACCCCGTCACCCCCAGCGCGTACACATCGTCGGGAGGGCCTGCCTCGTAGGGCTCGCCTGTCTTCCGATGCGCCCAGGCCCAGCGCACCGCCTCGGGAGCCCGGTAGCTCGAGGTGCCCGGCGGCAACACCGTGTCGGTGATGCCCTTCGCCCCCCGGCACATTCCAGCCCCCCAGTCGAGGAGGACAGCCCGCTGGTTGGGGGCCACCAGGACGTTGTCCCCCTTCACGTCCCGGTGGACCCCGCCGGCAGCGTGGGCAGCGGCCAGGGCGCCGGCGAGCTGCGCGAGGATCTCGAGGACCTGGGCGGAGGTGACCTTCTGCTGCCGCGCCCACTCGTACAGCGGCATTCCGTCCACCCACTCCATGACGAGGTAGGGGTACTGCGCACCACTGCCGCTCTTCCACCATCCGCGGTCCTCGAAGCGCGGCACCGAGGGGTGATGCACCGACTGGAGAAGGGTCACCTCTCTCTTGAAGCGTGGGTCGTCCGGAGCCACGGCTACCTTCAAGGCAAAGAGGCCCGTTGAGGGGTGGCCCGCGCGGTTCGCCTTGAAGACCACGCCAAAGGAGCCTCGGTCCCAGCGCTCCCTGATGATCCATGGGCCGACGATGGCCCCGGGCACGAGCTCCGCGTGAGGCTGTGCATGTGTCAGATCGCTGCCGATCATCAATCCCCTCCTACTGAGTTTGAGAGGCAGCACCCTACTTCGTGGGTAGGCTTTGTTCCAGCAGGAGACGGGCGCCCCACGTTCATGACGCGTCTCCGGGGCGAACCGGGAGACCGGGCGGGCGAGCATGAAGGCGACATGAGCGTTCGCCTCAGCCGCGCCCCCCGTAATTGGATAGATTGTAGGCCATGGCTTCCTCCTCCTCCCGCCCACCGAAGAAGGGCCTGCTCAACCGTGGCCTGAAGCTGGTCGGGCGCCTCACCAGCCCGGAGACGCGCTCGGGCAAGGTCTTCGCCAAGGCCGAGAGCGGGCTCACCCAGGTCTCCTCGAAGCTGAGCGAGAGCCCCACCTGGCTGCGCCTCAGCGGCGGGGTGATGCGTGGGCGCTTCAATCTGCGCATCCGCCGTCGAGCCCTCCAGGAGCGGGTGCTCCAGGCCCTGCGCATGCCCGCGTCCTCCGATGTGGAGTCCATGCGCGATCAGGTCCGCCGCCTGAGCCAGCAAGTCGAGGCCCTCGGCTCGCAGCTCGAGATGGCTGTGGAGCTGCTCGAGCGTCAGCAGCGCAATGACCGCGCCACTGGCTCGCTCCAGGAGGCTCCGCCGCCCGAGCCCATCGCCCGCCGCCGCGGCACCTGAGTCCCGAGAGCCCGCCCATGTCGTCGAACACCTTCCAGCGCTTCCGCTCCTTCGTCTCGGGCCAGGTCGAGCTGTCTCGCGCGCTCGCGCAGGTCGTCCAGGAGCGTTCCCTCAACCCCTATCCCTATCTGCGGCCCATCATCGAGAAGGCCTCCGGCGTGCGAGAGCCACCCATCAGCCCCACGCCGCACTCGGTGGTCTACACGCGCGGCAGCATGCGCCTGTTGCGCTACGCCGCGCCGCACCGCCGCTGGCGCACGCCCATCCTCTTCGCCTACTCGATGATCAACCGCTGGTACATCCTCGACTTCCTGCCCGGCCGCAGCCTGATCGAGTTCCTCACCCGCGCTGGCTTCGACGTCTACGCCATCGACTGGGGCATCGCCGGGCCAGACGAGCAGCACCTGTCCTGGGCTGATCTGCTGGGAGATCTGGTCCGCCAGGCCGTGCGGTGGACGCTGCGCTCCAGCGGCAGCGACGAGCTCACCCTCTACGGCTACTGCATGGGCGGCACCCTGGCCCTGGCCTACGCCAGCCTCTACCCCGACGGCATCCGCAACTTCGTGGCGCAGGCCACGCCCGTGGACTTCAGCAAGGGCGGCATCTACTCGCTGTGGACGCAGCCCGGCCACTTCGACGTGGACTCGCTCGTGGACGCCTACGGCAACGTCCCCTCGCGGGTGCTGGAGAGCGGCTTCCTCGCGGCGGCTCCCATCCAGCGCGTCACCCGGTGGCTGGACGTGTGCCGCCACATCGACGAGCCCGAGTACGTCACCACGTTCCTCGCCATGGAGCGCTGGGGCGCCGACGCCGTGCCCTTCCCGGGCGAGGTCTATCGCCAGTACATCAAGGACTGCTACCAGCAGAACCTCTTCTGCCAGGGCCGCATGGAGGTGGGCAGCGAGCGCGTGGAGCTGAGCCGCATCCGCGCCTCGCTGCTCAACGTCATCGCCGAGCAGGACACCATCGCCCTGCCTCCCATGAGCGAGCCGCTCAACAAGCTGGTGGGCTCCCAGGACACCCAGACGCTCCGCTTCCCGGTGGGCCACATTGGCCTGTCGGCCTCCAGCAAGAGCCCCGTGAAAGTGTGGCCCGCCATCGCGGATTGGGTTGCCGCCCGCTCGCGGCCCATGGAATCATGACGCAATGCGTAATTCGATGGCGCCGCTGCGCGAAGGCTCGATCCGCCTCAAGGATGGGAGGCGGCTCGCGTTCGCCGAGTCCGGAGACCCCTCGGGCGTGCCGGTGGTGTTCCTCCACGGCAATCCGGGCTCGCGCTACATGCGCCACCCGGACGACAGCCTGACGTATCGCCTGGGCGTGCGGCTCATCACTCCGGATCGGCCCGGCTACGGGCTGTCCGACTACCAGCCGAACCGCACGCTGGTGGATAGCGCCTCGGACCTCGAGCAGCTCGCGAACATGCTCGGGCTGGGATGCTTTGCCCTGCTCGGCGTGTCCGCGGGAGGCCCCTACGTCGCGGCGTGCGCATGGCGGCTCGGTGAGCGGATCACCCGCGCGGCCATCGTCTCCGGCGCCGCGCCGTTCGATCGGCCCGGGGCCATGCAGGGCGTCAACCGCGACTACCGCAATGCGTACACGCTGGCCGCCTGGCCCGAGTGGCTGCTGCATCCCGTCATGGCCCTGCATGATCGCTCGGTGCGCGGCAACCCGAGGCGCGCTCTGGCGGGGCTGATGGCGCACTGCTCGGCCGATGACCGCGCCACCCTGTCGGATCCGGCCATCGCCGCCCAGGTGCAGGGCTGGAGGCTCGAGGCCACGCGCCAGGGCGTCAGCGGCATGCGGCGCGAGGCCCATATCCTGGTCTCTCCGTGGGGCTTCCGGCTGGAGGAGATCCGCCCCGAGGTGCACCTCTGGTACTGGGAGGGAGACACCATCGTCCCGCCGCAGATGGGGCGCTACCTGGCCGCGCGCATTCCTCGGACCGTGCCGCACTTCCTCCCGGGTGGCGGGCACTTCTCCCTCTACACGTACTGGAAGGACATCCTCACGCAGCTCGTGCGCCCGGAGTGACATTCCGGGTGAAGTTTGCTATCCCGGCAAAACTGGAATTCCTGAGTGGAACCTGGGAGGGCGAACTTCATGAGCGCAGGAGCGAGCATTCGCCGTGAGCGCGGGGAGAGTGTCCGAGGGCTGCTGCTTGCGGCGGCGCTGTTCACGGCCACGGCCGCGAGCGCCCAGACGTTCACCAATCCCATCGTGCCCGAGACGTCGGCGGATCCGTCGATCGTCCTCTACAACGGGTCCTACTACTACGCGTCCAGCGCGGGAGATCTGGGCATCAACGTGCGCAAGTCCGCCACGTTGACGGGGGTGGGGAGCGCGCCAGCGGTGAAGGTGTGGACGGCGCCGGCCACGGGGCTCTACAGCCAGCAGGTCTGGGCGCCGGAGCTGCAGCTGATCAACGGCCACTGGTACATCTACTTCGCGGCCGCGGACAGCAACAACGCGAACCACCGCATGTACGTGCTCGAGTCCACCACGTTGGATCCGCAGGGCGCGTACACCTTCAAGGGACAGCTCCGGCCCACCACGGACAAGTGGGCCATCGACGGCGCGGTGATCCAGAAGGACGACGGCTCGCTGTACTTCGTGTGGTCCGGCTGGCCGGGAGACACGGACGGGCAGCAGAACCTCTACATCGCCGCCATGAGCAACCCGTACACGATCAGCGGAGATCGCGTGCTGATCTCTCAGCCCACGTTCGCCTGGGAGGGCCGGGGGATGACGCTCAACGAGGGGCCCCAGCCCCTCCGGCTCGGAGGCAAGTACGGCATCATCTTCTCGGCGAGCGGGAGCTGGACGCGCGACTACAACCTCGGGCTGCTGACGAACACGGATGGCAACCTGCTCAACCCCAAGTCCTGGATGAAGACCGGGCCGGTGCTCCGGCAGAACGGGGACGTGTACGGCGTGGGGCACCCGACCTTCACCAAGTCGGCGGACGGCACGGAGAGCTGGATCGCCTACCACGCCAAGCGCCTGAGCACGGATGGGTGGGGAGACCGCAGCGTGCGCGCCCAGAAGTTCTACGTGGACAGCGCCGGCTCGCTGAACCTGGGCGTGGCCCGCTCGGTGTCGATCGCGCAGCCGAAGCCCTCGGGAGAGGGTGGGGCGCCCGCTTCCGCCAACGTGGTCGACGGCAACGGCTGGGGCAGCTCGTTCGAGGGCGTGGGCCGCTCCGGCTCGTGGACCATCAGCAGCCCCACGGCCGCCACCAGCAACACGCTGGGCACGGGCTGGGCCAACCTCTTCCGCGGCAACCCGAACCTCGAGACCGTGGCCGCCTCGGCGGATGTGCGGTGGATCGCCACGGGCACCAGCTCCACCACGCCCAAGTTCGGCATCTATGGCACGTACAAGGATCAGAACAACTACGTGGCTGCGTTCCTGGACAAGAAGTTCGGGGTGCTCGCCACCTACGCGGTGATCGGCGGCACGGCCAAGGGCTGGCAGAACTCGACGCTCCCGGTGGGGTTCTCGTGGACGGTGGCCCACAACCTGCGCATCGAACGGAGCTGGAGCGGCAACTACAAGTTCTATCTCGACGGCGCGCTCCAGCAGACGCGGGCGCTGGACAACGTGTTCGGGATGATGGGGCTGGTGACGGAGGACACGCAGGCCGACTACACCAACGTGACGATGGACTCGGTCCAGGGTTGGGGAGACCCCGCCTACGACTGGTCCGAGAACGGGATGTATGAGATCCGCGGCCCTGGCGAGCTCGTCGCCTGGCAGTTCGGCGCGGGCTGGAAGAGCCTCTGGAAGAAGGCCGCGCCCACCACGGGCAACTACACCGTGGAGTCCGGCGCTCGGTTGCTCGCGCAAGGCACCACGGCGTTCCCGAAGTACGGCATCTACGGGTGCTTCCAGAACGGGTCCAACTACATGACAGTGTGGCTGGATCCGAAGAACTCGCTCCTGGCCACCCACGCCGTGGGCGGAGGCGTGGACCTGGGCTGGCAGAACACGGCGCTGAGCGGGCTCACCTTCACCAGCACGCACACCCTGAAGGTGGTTCGCAGCGGCTCCACCTTCACCGTGTACGTGGACGGCGTGCAGAAGCAGTCCCGGAGCGTGGGGCTCACGGGGTGCCAGACGGGAGTCGTCGCCGAGGACGCCCAGGCCGAGTACACGAACTACCGCGTCTACTGAGCCGCGGTCCGGCGCGGGACGAGGAACACCAGCCGGCCCTTCTGCTTCATCAGCCCGGCGGCCAGCTCCGCCTCGGGGCCTCGTCCCCAGAAGACGTCCACGTGGCCCGCGCCCTTGATGGCGCCGCCCGTGTCCTGGTTGAGCACGAACCGGGACAGCGGCTGCCACTGCACCGTGCCGTCCGGCAGCGCCACGGGCCGCTCGGTCTGGAGGAAGGCCAGCGCGCCGCGCGGGAACAGCTTCGAGTCCGTGGCGATCGATCGGCCCGGCGTCACCGGCCTCCCCAGCGAGCCCACCGCGCTGCCTTCCAGGTAGCGGAAGAACACGTAGGACTCGTTGTAGTCCAGCACGCGATCACACTGTGGCCCGTTCGCTGCCAACCACGCGCGCAGTGCCTGCATGGACATGGCCTCGCGGGGGATGATGCCCTCCTGGATGAGCAGCGAGCCGATGCTGCGATACGGCCGCCCGTTCGAGCCCGCGTAGCCGATGCGCCGCTCGGTCCCATCCGGCAGGCGCAGCGTGCCGCTGCCTTGCACCTCGACGAAGAAGAGCGCCACCGGATCCTTCGCCCACGCGAGCTCCAGGCCCTGGCTGGACAGCTTGCCGCCGCGGATCTCGGAACGGCTCCAGTAGGGCACCAGCTTCCGTCCATCGAGCCGTCCGAAGACCTTCTCCGACTTGAAGCGGTCACCGAACGGTTCGAGCGGTACCTCGATCAAGTCCTTCGGGGCGCCATAGATGGGCGTGGAGTACTCCTCGGTCCGGGTGAGGCTCGCCTCGATGGCGGGCTCGTAGTAGCCCGTGAAGAGCACCAGGCCATCCTCGCCGCCGGCCGCCTCCAGAGGCTCGAAGTCCTCGAGCACTCGCGCCGACAGCTCCGCCGGAGTGAGGCCGTCGGTGAGGCGTGACTGCAGGTGCTCGAGCGCGGCGCGCAGCTCGGCGGCGGTCACCTCGCGCTTGCCGAAGATGAAGCGCTGATCCCCGGGCCGGGTGTTGAGCCAGACAAGGCTCTCCGCGATCGCCGCTCGCAGCGCCGCGGGCTCTCCATCATCCCGGAGCTCCAGCGGTTGGGACAGCTCGTGCAGGGCGTCCTCGGGCCGCGTCACCGGCGTGAACGGATGCCGGCAGCCCGCCACGAGCATGCAGGCCGCCAGCCACAAGAGTCGAGCGCACCGCGAGGCCATGGTTCAGTGCTGGGGGATGAGCGCCTTCACTTGCTGGATCAGAGGCGCCAGGCGCTCCGTGTTCATGCCCACGCCGATGCCCAGGGCGAACGTCAGCGCCAGGAGGAACAGCGTGCTCAGGCACGAGCCTCCCGAGCGCTGGGGCTGGGCCTGCGCGCCTTGAGCCTGCGTCCCCTGGGCCTGCGTGGGCTCCGGATCATCGGGCACCTGCACGACGATCTTGATGCCACCGTAGAACAGGGTCTCCACCAGCTCGTTGAGGAACTGCTCGTACTCCGCCTCGTTGATGTCGAGCTCGTGGGTGTAGCGGCTCTTGTGCCGCCTCGCGACCACGCCGTAGCTGCGGAGCTGGGACTCCTTCTTGGCGACATCCACCCAGCCGCAGACGATCGCGGGCACCGACTCCAGGTTCGACACGAGCGAGATGGGCTGCCGGGCGTGGAGGCCTCCGGCGGTGCTGGGGCCATCCGGCTCGTCGATGCGCAGCCGGTAGGGCGCCGTCCCGTAGCTCCGCCGCGCGAACGTCGACTTGACGAGGTCCGCGACCATCGCCGCCTTGTTCGAGAACGTCGTCCGCAGCGGCTCCTCTCCCGGCAGGGGCTCGCTCGGAGGCGGAGACAGGGAGGAGATGAGGTGGGGCGCCGTCACGACCGGACTCAGGACGGGAGGCGGCGGTGGGACGTAGTTGGGCGAAGTCAGCATCGGCGCCGAGGCCGGCGGCGGGGCGTAGTTGGGCTGGGGGATGACCGGAACGCTGGGCGCCTGGCGGATGTAGTGGGGCTCGGTGTTCACAGGGACCAGCACCGGCGGGCCGTGCGGAGGCGACACCAGGGCCTGCTCGGACCCCATGACAATCGGTGGCAGGGACTGGGCCCGCGTGGGGAGCGCGGACGCGTCATTCCCCCCCGCATCCCAGGGCAGGGGAGTCTCTTGCCGGGGAGCCTCGCGCGCCGCCGGGGGCACGGACCCAGCCTTGCGAGGGATGGGGCGCGTCGAATCGCCCGGCTCCTGCAGTGCGGGCCGAGTCCCCGTCTTGCGAGGGATGTTGCGCGTTGCGTCGTCCGGCTCCTGAAGGGCCGGGCGAGTCCCCGTCTTCCGAGGAATCTGCCGCGTCGAGTCATCCGGCTCCTGAAGGGCCGGGCGAGTCCCCGTCTTCCGGGGGATCTGCCGCGTCGAGTCGTCCGGCTCCTGCGTGGCGGGGCGCGCTCCGCCCTTGCGAGGAATGGGGCGCGTGGCCTCGTCCGGCCCCTGGAGCTCGGGATCCTCCAGGGGGATCGGATCAATCTTCCGCGGAACGGGCGGTGTGGCCTCGTCCCCCTCGTTCCAGGTGGGACGCGAGGTGGAGTTGGGGAGCAACTGCGTCGAGTCGCGCTGCGGATCCCACGAGGGAGGCTCGGAAGGCAACTCCTCCTCGTCCTCCTCGGGAGGCTTGACTCGAGTCTCCTCGGTGGAGAGCACCGGGGGGAGAGATCCCCTCTGCTTGGTCGCCATGGGAAGTTCCTCCCACATCGTGCAATGGACTTACCCGGGGGTCCAGTGGCCACGGTGGGCTCGGTGCCTTTCTACCCTTGAATGGCTGCCGTGGCGCGAATCCAGCAGCGGACGTCCGGTAGCAGGCCAGGCAGGCGGCTCCGGGAACGCTCTGGCCTCAGGGTGAGCTGTCAGGGGGGCTCGGAGCCTCGCGTCCGGGGCGCCCGAAGGATGGCCTCGCGCCGTCCCGCGACCGCGGCTGCTGACCCGAGGTCTCCCTCATTCGTCCACGTCCCCTCGTGCTCTTCCGGGCGCGAGGTAGCTCCGAGTTGGGTCATGCAGCCGAAACTGAATCGGCTCCTGCGGGCGCTTGCCCGCGAGGGGCTCGAGGTGACCTATGACGGTCGCCTCTACACCGTCCGCCTCCAGGGTGACGCCAACGCGCCGCCCGCCGAGGTCCTCCTCCCGCCGGACCTGCCCGTGGAGGGCAAGGCCTTCCGGCAGCTCGCCCACCTCGCCTCCCTGAAGCACCCCAGCGGTGGCGCTGTGCTGCGCGTGCGCGCCACCCCCGACTTCCACCCGGGTGACTCCGGGGTGGCCATCGGCTCGGTGCTGCACACGCGCGGCATGGTGGTGCCCGCCGCGGTGGGCACCGACATCAACTGCGGCATGCGCCTGCACGTGGCCGACCTGGGCGTGGAGCAGTTCCTCTCCCGCCGCGATGCCTTCGTGGAGCGCATGAAGGGCCACTACTTCTTCGGCACGCGAGACGTGGCCATGTCCTCTCGGGCCGCCGAGGCGCTCATGCGCGACGGCATCCCCGGCTGGCTCCTGGAGACCCTGGACCGGCCGCTGGGCTGCGCCGCGAAGGCGGACCTGACGCAGCTCGATCGCGAGTCCACCCGCATCCACCTGGGCGGGGCGCTGGAGGGGGACCCGCGCTGGGCTCCCTCGGGGCTGATCAAGCCCGGCGTCGTGCGAGACGCGGGGCTGGCCACCATCGGCGGCGGCAACCACTTCGTCGAGGTGCAGCGCGTGGAGTCCGTGGTGGACCGGACGCGGGCCTGGCAGTGGGGCGTGCGCGAGGGACAGCTCGCGTTCATGATCCACTCCGGCTCTCGGGACGTGGGCAAGCACGTGGGCATGGCCTGGCAGGCTCGTGCGCGCGAGGCCTGGCCCGCGGGAGAGCCCTTCCCGGAGAGCGGCATCCTCCCGCTGGCGGATCCGGCGCTCGTCGCGGAGTACCTCCGGGCCGAGGCCACCGCCTCCAACTACGCGTTCCTCAACCGGCTGCTGCTGGCGGAGCTGCTCCGGCACACCTTGCGCGAGCTGTTCGGCGAGGTGGAGGCCCCGCTCGTCTACGACGTGCCCCACAACATCACCCTGCCGTGGGAGGGCGGCTGGCTGGCGCGCAAGGGGGCCTGCCCCGCCGAGGCGGACCAACCCGTCATCATCCCCGGCTCCATGGGCGCGCTGTCCTATCTGATGGTGGGGTGTGGAGACACGGCGTCGCTGGCCTCGGCCTCCCACGGGGCGGGGCGGGCGCGCTCGCGCTTCTCCATGGCGCGGGGCGGGGCGGACCGGCGCGACGAGGCGCTGGGGCTCACCGGCGTGGACTGCATCACCCTGCGCGAGGAGCGCCGCATCGAGGAGGCCCCCGCCGCGTACAAGCCCATCGGACCGGTGGTGGCCTCCCAGGTGGAGGCCGGGCTCGTCCGCGAGGTGGCGCGGCTGGCCCCGCTGCTCACGTTCAAGGCCTGAGCGCCGCCGGAGGGAGCAGGGAATGAGCCGGTCCGCGTTAATTCACTGGCGAACATGGCGCTCGCCATGTGGAATCTCCCCCGTACGGGCCCAGGCCCGTCACGGAACCGCATCGAAGCGGATTCAGGGAGGGGAAGATGACCAACAATTTCGGTAACCCCGAAGCGGGGGCAGGGGGCAGCAATGCCCGGAACATGGTGAGCACGCCCGCCATCCTGTTGATGGTGGTGGGTGGCATCACCGTCGCGGCCGCGCTGTGGGGGGTGGTCCAGAACCTCATGGGCACCAATGCCGCGCAGATGGAGCAGGTGCTGGCCAACCCGCAGATTCCCGAGGGGGCCAGGTCCATGCTCGCCGGCATGACCAAGGGCGGCATCTTCGTCAACATCATCGAGCTCGTTCTCGGCGGTGTGACGGTCTTTGGCGGGCTGAAGATGAAGAACCTGGAGAGCTACGGGCTGGCGATGGCCGCCTCCATCATCGCGGTGATCCCCTGCATCGGCTCGTGCTGCTGCATCGGTATTCCGGTCGGCATCTGGTCGCTGATCGTGCTCAACAAGCCCGAGGTGAAGGCCGGCTTCCGGCCGTCATAGCGGGCCATGACTCGGAGCCCGGTCCGGCACCCACCGGGCCGTGGCTCAGGGCTCGGGGCGAGGTGAACTCGAGGCCTCGCTCCGGCGCTCTCCGCCAAGCCGCCGCGGCAGCACTGGCCGCTGCTTGCGCATCCTCACGCAGGCCAGCTGCACCTCCGGGGTGAGCACGCGCTTGGCCGCGTGGAGCCGCACATAGCCCCGGACCCGGTAGAAGGCCTCCGCGTTGAGGCTGGCATCCAGGCTCATCACCTGCGCCCCGGCCCGCCACGCCAGCTCCTCCAGCGAGGCCAGCAGCGCCGAGCCCACGCCGTGGCCCACCTCCTCGGGCACCACGTACAGGGCCTCCAGCTCTCCCAGGAACGTGTCGAGCTGCCCGAAGCCCACCAGGTGCCGCCCGCGCTCGGCCACCAGCACCGTGCGAGCCTGCTCCGGCCGCAGGTACCCGTCCTCGCGCAGCAGCTCCACCCACGTCCTCACCTCGCGGGAGGAGTAGGCGCCCTTGCAGAGCGCCGCCACGGAGCGGGAGTGGATCCGCCACAGCGCGTGCCGGTCCTCCACGGCCGCTGGGCGCAGGCTCAGGCCTCGTGCCACCGCGGCCTCAGGAGACCTTCATGCCCTTGGGAATCACCACCACGCCGCCGGAGGTGACGTGGAACCGCCGCTTGTCCTCCTCGAGATCGTAGCCAATCGTCATCCCCGGGGGGATCTCCACGTTCTTGTCGATGATGGCGCGCTTGATCCGGCAGCGCCGGCCAATGGAGACGTTCTCGAAGAGGATGCAGTCCTCCACCTCCGAGTACGAGTGCACGCGCACCTTCGGCGAGAGGATGGAGCGGTTCACCGAGCCGCCGGAGATGATGCAGCCCTCGGCCACCAGCGAGTCGGTGGCGTTGCCCACGCGCTTGTTGGCCTTGTCCGCGAAGACGAACTTGGCCGGCGGCAGGTTGTGGGGCGCGGTGTAGATGGGCCACTTGTCGTTGTAGAGGTTGAAGATGGGGTCCACCTCCGCCAGATCCATGTTGGACTGGTAGTACACGTCGATGTTCCCCACGTCCCGCCAGTAGCCGTGCTCTTTCTCCTCCTGGCCGGGCACCCGGTTCTGCGCGAAGTCGTACACGAACACCGGCGCGCGCTTGTAGAGCTGGCTGATGATGGACTTGCCGAAGTCGTGCGCGCTGCCCTCGTCCGCCGCGTCCCGCACCACCTCCTGCACCAGCGTGTCCGTGGAGAAGATGTAGTTGCCCATGGACGCCAGGCACATCTTCGGGTTGCCCGGCATGGGCGGCGGGTTCTTGGGCTTCTCCAGGAACTCGCGCATCTCCCCGTTGGGCCCCACGTCGATGATGCCGAACTCCTTGCCCTCCTCGATGGGCACGGGGATCGCCGCCACCGTGCACGCGGCCTTCTTGGCCAGGTGGAAGTCCAGCATCAGCCGCACGTCCATCCGGTACACGTGATCCGCGCCGAAGACGAAGGTGTAGTCCGGCTCCTCGTCCGTGATGATGTTGAGGTTCTGGTAGATGGCGTCCGCGCTGCCCTTGTACCAGTCCAGGCCGGTGCGCATCTGCGCCGGCACCGACTCCACGTAGTGGCCCAGGAAGGCCGTCATCCTCCAGGCGCGCGACAGGTGGTTGTTGAGCGAGTCGCTCTTGTACTGCGTGAGCACCTTCATCCGGTACACACCGGAGTTCGCGAAGTTGGAGAGCACGAAATCGATGATGCGGTACCGGCCCCCGAAGGGGACCGCCGGCTTCGCGCGCTCGCGCGTGAGCGGCTCGAGCCGGGTCCCTGCACCACCTGCCAGAATCATCGCCAGCAGCTTTGCCATAGGCGCCGGACGTTAGCCGCGCGCTTTCCTCCGACAAGGGCGCCCTCGCCGCTCCCGCTGCGTTCGTTGAGTGCCCAACCGCGCCGGGCTCTCCCTTGGCGGCTGGCCAACGCCCGGGCCCATTTCCGCTCCCGGCGTAAGCCCTGGGCGCCGGGGGTGTAGGTCTTGACCCCGACTCCCAGGGAAGCTCCCGCCTACTCCCTGGGTGGGTTACCCCCTGCCTACATGGCTTCCACCGGGCGAGCGTGGTATTCCTCGTTTTCGATGGCTTCCGACGAGACTCGGGTCACCAAGATCACCACGGTCAAGGCTCCCAGCGCGGTCAACCGGGATTGCTGCCTCGTTCAGATCCACGGCCCCGAGCTGGGCAAGAAGTACGTGCTGGACGACAGGGAGTACACGATCGGCCGGGACGAGAACAACCAGATCGTCGTGGACCTGGACAACGTATCGCGCCGCCATGCGCGCATCTTTGGCAGTCACGATCGCATGTTCGTGGAGGACCTGAAGTCCACGAACGGCACCTTCCTGAATGATCAGGAGGTGCTGGGCGCGCAGCCCCTGCGCAGCGGGGATCTGGTCAAGGTGGGCGGCTCCATCTTCAAGTTCCTGGACGGGGCCAACATCGAGACGCAGTACCACGAGACCATCTACACGCTGACGATCGCGGATGGCCTCACCGGCATCAACAACAAGCGCTTCTTCCTGGAGTACCTGGAGCGGGAGATGGGGCGCTCGCACCGCTACCACCGGGCGCTGTCGTTGATGATGTTCGACATCGACCACTTCAAGAAGATCAACGACGTGCACGGGCACCTGGCGGGGGACTACGTGCTGCGCGAGCTGGCCCAGTCCATCAAGCGGCTGGTGCGGCGCGAGCAGTGCTTCGCGCGCTACGGCGGCGAGGAGTTCGCGCTGGTGATGCCCGAGGACGGGCCGGACAAGGCGCGCCTGTTCGCGGAGAAGATCCGGAAGATGATCGAGGAGAAGACGTTCATCTTCGAGGACAAGGAGATCCCCGTCACCGTCTCCATCGGCGTGGCGGAGATGGAGCACGACATGACCGAGCCCACCCAGTTCATCAAGGTGGCGGACGCCAACCTGTACAAGGCCAAGAAGTCGGGACGGAACCGGGTGGTCGGGTAGGCGGTGGCCAAGGACTCGCCATCGCGGCTGGCGCGCGCCCTGTTCATCCTCTTGGGACTGGGGCTGCTGGGCGCCGCGTGGCTGTGGCCTCAGCTGCCTGAGCGGGGCGGGGCTCGCATCGACGCGGGCCAGGGGCTGACGGGGGTGCTCTGCAACGGGTACGCGTATGCCTGGGTGCTGCAGACGCCGCACGGCGCCGCGCTCGTGGATGCGGGAGCCGATCCCCAGGGCAAGGACCTGCTGGAGGTGCTGGCGGCGCGGGGCGTGAAGCCCGAGCAGGTGCACACCGTGCTTTTAACCCATGGGCACATGGACCACTGGGCCGCCGCGCACCTGTTCCCCCACGCGCGAGTGCTGGCGGGGCCGGGCGAGGCGGCGTTGATCCGCGGGGAGTATCCCGAGAAGAGCCTGGCCGGCCGGCTCACGCGCTCCATGAAGAGGCCCCCGCTGCCCTCGAAGCTCGAGGAGGTGAAGGACGGGCAGGAGCTGGACGTGGATGGGGAGAAGATCCGCGTCATCACCTTGCCGGGGCACACCCCGGGCAGCGCCGCGTACCTGTGGAGGGACGTGCTCTTCACCGGAGACGCGCTGGTGCACAGCCACAAGGGCCTGACGACCTCGCCGTCCTTCTTCTCGGAGGACACCGAGGAGGGCCGCGAGTCCCTGCGCAAGCTGCGTGAGGTGGGCTTCTCCCGCGTCGCGGACGGGCACGCCGGGCTCACGGTGGATGCGAAGGAGCAGCTGCTCCAGACGCTGAAGTAGAGGCGGGAGCGCCGGGCCTCAGCGCCCCATCAACCGCGCGAGCACGTCCGCCCCTCGGAGCACCACCGCTGGCGGCGAGCCGGTGAAGCAAAGCCGTACGTGGTGGGGGAAGGGCCCGAACATCGGTCCCGGCGCCACGAGCAGGCGGTGCTCCACGCAGCGCTCCAGGAAGCCCTGCAGCCCGCGCTCGTCCAGGTGCTGGGACACGTCCACGAAGAGGAAGGTGCTGCCCTGCGGTGGAGGCACTCCCAGCCGGGCGGCCACCTTGCGTCCCACGTCCTCGTACTGTTGGGCTGCCTGGGCGGCCCACTTCAGCCCGGGGCCCTGGAGCGCCCTCATCCCCGCGAGCTGCGCGGCGGTGGGCGCGCTGTAGAAGGAGTGCGTGCTCACCTTGCGCATTTGCGCCACGGCCTCGGTGGGGCCCACCACCCAGCCGCAGCGGTTGCCGGCCATTCCGTAGGCCTTGCTGAAGCTCCAGGTGGACAGCGTGCGCTCGGGCGCCAGCGCTCGCGCGTAGACGTGCTCGCCCGAGTAGACGTAGTGCTCGTACACCTCGTCCGTGAGCAGCCACAGGTGCTCGCGCCGGGCCAGCTCGGCCAGGGCCTCCACCCAGGCGCGGGGCAGCACCTGGCCCGTGGGGTTGTTCGGGGTGTTGAGGTACAGCGCCACCGTGCGCTCGGTGAGCCGCGCTCGCACGGCCTCCACCAGTTCCTCGGCGCTGCCCAGCCCGAGGAACGGCACGGCCACCGGGACTCCGTGAAAGGCCTGGACGATGCCGGCGATGAGCGGCCAGTAGGGCGCCAGGAGCAGCACCTCCTCGCCGGGCTTCAGCAGTGCGCCCACCATGGCGCCGAGCCCGCCCGTGGCGCCGGTGGTGACGAGCACCTGGGAGCGCTCGGTGGGCATGCCCACGTGGGCCCGGACGTGCTCGACGATCGTGTCCAGCAGCGCGGGATGGCCCTGCACCGGACTGTAGCGGTGCAGCCCTGGGTGCTCGGCCTCCCGGAGATCCTCCATGCGGCAGCCTTCGGGCGGCTCCAGCCACGTGTCGCCCACGTAGAGCGGGTACACCTCACCGCCCATGTGCTCGAGCTTCGCCGTGAGCGCGCTGTACACCGAGCCCGACATGCTGGCGATGGACGGAGCGTAGGAAGGATGGCGCGGCATGGAGCACCTGGACCGAGAGGAGTCGGCGGCTCCCGATGACTCCGGAGCGTCGCCCGCGGGGTGCACGATAGCCAGAACCTGTCTGGCTGTCAGACCGGGCTCAGCCTGGACTGCCAGAGCCTCCGGGCGGGCGCCGCTTGTGCGTCCTCGCGTGACGCCCGGGCTGCTGCCCTGGCTCGCGCTTTGGCACCCCGTGGTCCTTCTGCCGAGGGCCGGGATCCCGCTGCGCGGCGAGCACCCGCTCCCATTCCTGCTGGAAGATCGCGTCCTCGCGGGGCATGGGAGCCTTTGGAATCTTCGCGCGCATGATGCGCTCGATGTGGGCGAGCATCTGCTCGTCCTTGGAGGTGACGAAGGTGGACGCCACGCCGCTGGCCTGGGCGCGCGCGGTGCGGCCGATGCGGTGCACGTAGTCCTCGGGCGCGTGGGGCAGATCGTAGTTGATGACGTGCCCCACGTCCTCCACATCCAGCCCGCGGGCCGCGATGTCGGTGGCCACGAGGCAGCGGTAGGTGCCCTCGCGGAAGCCCTCCATGGCCTGCTTGCGCTGGTTCTGCGTGCGATCGGCATGGAGCACCGCGCACCGATAGCCGGCCCGTTGCAGGAGTTGATGCACCTTGTCCGCGCGCTCCTTCGTGCGAGTGAAGACGAGCGCCGTGGCCTCATCGCGCGCCAGCAGCGCGAGCAGCAGCGGGGACTTCTCCTCGGGCTTCACCCGGTAGAGGCGTTGCTCGGCGCGCTCGGCGGGAGTGCCGCTGCGAGTCACCTCCACGCGCACCGGGGCGCGCAGCCGCTCGCGGGCAAACCGGCTCACATCGGGGCCCAGCGTCGCGGAGAACAGCAGCGTCTGCCGGCGGCGAGGCAGGGCGGCGAGGATGCGCTCGATCTGAGGCAGGAAGCCCATGTCGAGCATCCGGTCCGCCTCATCGAGCACCAGGCTCTCCAGGTGAGGGAACGCGGCGGCCCCCGCCTCCATCAGGTCCACCAGCCGCCCCGGCGTGGCGAGCACGAAGGAGGGCCGCTGCTTCAGCGCCTCCACCTGGGCCGCCATGTCCTCGCCGCCGATGACCACGGCGTGTGTGAGGCCGCGAGGCTCGGAGAAGAAGCGCACGGGCTCGGAGATCTGCTGCACCAGCTCGCGTGTGGGCGCGAGCACCAGCCCGAGGGTGCCCTGCCTCCCGGCGAAGCGCTCCACCAGGGGCAGCACGTACGCGGCCGTCTTGCCCGTGCCGGTGGCGGCACAGCCGATGACATCCTTGCCCGCCAGCGCCGGAGGAATGGTCCGGGCCTGGATGGGAGTGGGTTGGGTGAAGCGCGCGCGGCGCAGGGCCTCGAGGGCTTCGGGCGAGAGGCCAAGCTGGGCGAAGGGGGTGCTCACGGGGTGGGCCTACCATGCCATGACGGCGAGCAGGGGGCTCGCCGCGGGCGTACGGGGAGTCGAGGCGTCCTGCTCCCATGTTCATGCCGGGAAGGTGGGCAAGAGTTGTTATCTGGTGAATATGCCCAAGGCTGGAATTTTTTCCGGCAGGGTAGCGGCCCTCTCATCCGAGGACAGATGTTCGGTAAAGGCACTTCGTTGAAACCGAAAGGCATGCGTGAGTTCCTCCAGAAAAGTTCTCTCCACTGGTGTGCCTGGCTTTGATGCCCTCCTCGGCGGGGGCTTGCCTGTCCGTCAATCCGTGCTGATCACCGGGCAGCCCGGCACGGGGAAGACGGTGCTGGCCAGCCAGATCGCCTTCCACCATGCGGCTCAGCGCACCCCCGTGGTGCTGGCCACGACCACCTCCGAGTCCCAGGCCAAGCTGCTCGAGGATCTCGCCGGCTTCTCCTTCTTCACCCGCGAGAGGTTGGGCGAGGAGCTCTTCTTCCTCAGCATCTACTCGTGGCTCAAGAAGGGCGCCCGGGAGGCGCGCGAGATCCTCATCAACACCGTCCGGGAGCGGAAGGCGCGGCTGCTCGTGGTGGATGGGCTGCGCTCGGTGAGAGACCTGTGGCAGGACGAGGCGAAGCTGCGCGAGTTCTTCTATGAACTCGCGGTGGGACTGGCGACGGTGGACTGCACCGCCCTCTTCATCACCGAGTATCCGCTCGACAAGCTGATCGAGTTCCCCGAGTCCACCACGGTGGACGGCATTGTCTCCCTCTCCTTCGACGAGAGCCGCTCCGGGAGAGTCCGGCGCGCGGAGGTGGTGAAGCTTCGCGGCATGAGGCACCTCCCCGGCCGGCACGTGCTGCGGATCGACACCCCCGGTATCCGCATCCTGCCTCGCGCGGAGGCGGTCACCGTGGCCGATGTGGACTTCGTTCCGCCCCCAGGGCGCGCCCAGTTCGGGCTGCCGGAGCTCGACGGGCTGTTCGAGGGGGGCCTGCCCCTGCAGAGCGCGGCGCTCATCGCCGGGAGCACGGGGGTGGGGAAGACGCTGCTCGGGATGCACTTCGCGGCGGCGGGGGCGGCACGCGGAGAGAAGTCGCTCGTGTTCTCCTCCGCGGAGCCCGTGGCCAGCCTTGTCTCCAGAGCGCGGCGGGTCAACCTCGAGCTCCAGCCGCTCATCTCCTCGGGGGCGTTGAGCGTGCGCTATGATCCTTGCTTCGAGATCGAGGCGGACGAGATCGCCGCGATGGTGCTGGCCGAGCTCGAGCGCTCCGGGGCCAAACGCCTGGTGTTCGAGGACGTGGATGCGATCGAGCGCTCGCTGGAGAACCCCGCGCGGGCTCGCGCCTTCTTTGGCGCGCTGCTGATCCGGCTGCGGTCCATGGGCATCACCTCGCTGTTCACCCGGAAGATCTCCAAGCTGGTGGGGCCCGAGCTGGACTTCAGTGAGTCTCCCCTGGCGAACATCGCCGAGAACCTGCTGTTCCTGCGTCAGGTCGAGCTGCGCGGCCGGCTGCACCGGGTGCTGTCCATCCTCAACCTGCGCAACAGCCAGTTCGACTCGAGCCTGCGTGAGTTCGAGATTCGCAACGAGGGGCTCCGGGTCCTGAAGCCCCTGAACGCCGCCGAAGGGCTGCTGACGGGCATGGCGCGCCCGGTCCACCCGCCGGCAGAGGAGCCTGTGCTGCCTTGAAGGTCGTCCTGGTCGTAGATGACGAAGAGGCGCTCCTGGACGTGTTCTCGTCCGTGCTCTCGGAGCTGGGACACACCGTGCTCTCGGCGCACGCCGGGGACGAGGCGCTGGGGCTCGCCCAGGCCCACCAGCCGGATCTGATCATCAGTGATCACATGATGCCGGGGATGACGGGCGTGGAGTTCTTGCGCTCGGTGCGCGGGGACGAGCGGCTGGCGGATACGCCCTTCATCCTGGTCAGCGCGGCGCAGCCTCAAGGCGCCCACGAGGCGAACGCCTATCTGCCCAAGCCGGTGTCGCTGGAGACGTTCGAGCGCGCGGTGCAGGAAGGGCTCCGCGCCTCCTCTCGCAAGAGGGACAGTCAGCGGGAGGGAGCGCCGCTGACGCAGGCGCCCGAGAACGGGTTGAACCTGGCGCGCGCGGAGATGCTGAGCTGGGTGTCGCACGAGATCAAGACGCCGCTGAGCTCGGCGCGGCTGAACCTGGAGATGATGATCCGGCACCTGGGCAGCGGCGCGAACGAGGCGCAGCGGAGGCGGGGCGCGGTGGCGCTCCAGCAGCTGGATCGGATGGCCACGCTGGTCAGCTCCGTGCTCGAGGCGTCGCAGCTGGCCGATGGATGCATCAAGCTCCAGCGCGAGCCGTGCGAGCTCAAGTCCTTCCTGCAGGGAGTGGTGGGGTACTGGCGGGACACTCGGCCAGACTTCGAGTTTGTCCTGAAGCTCCCGTCCGAGGCCGTCATCGCCGTGGCCGATGCCGAGCGGGTCCGGCAGATCCTCAACAACCTGGTGTCGAACGCCGTCAAGTATGGGGGGGCCTCCGCACGGGTGGAGATCACGTTGGAGCGCTCCCCCGGGCGAGCCCTCATCGCGGTCACGGATCTCGGCAAGGGCATGGACGCCTCCGAGCTGCCGCGGATCTTCGATCGCTTCCACCGTGCGGAAGGCAGCACGGGCCAGGGGCACGGGCTGGGGCTCTACATCGCGTCGGCGCTGGCCCAGCTGCACGGAGGGACACTGCAGGTGCGCTCGCAGCGGGGGGAGGGCTCTACCTTCACGCTCTCGCTGCCGCTGTCCCACTGAGTCCGCTCGGGAGACGGCCTCAGGTGCCCTCGCGCTTCTCCGCGAGCTGGCCCTTGATGCCGGGCAGGTCCCGCGGCGGCATCTTCGTGTAGATGTATTGGACCGTGTCGTGCAGCGTCTCTTGCGGATCCCTCGCGCGGAAGCCCAGCTCGCGCTCCGCCTTCGAGGCGTCCAGGTAGAAGTAGTGCTCGCCGATGTCTACCTCCTGCGGATCGAGCATCGGCTTCGTGCCCCGGAACTTCGCCCACCGCTCCAGCAGCTTCCCGGCCAGCACGGTCACGTCCGAGGGCAGGCGCAGCCGCGGCGCCGCCACCCCCGTCAGCCGCTCGAGCCGGTCGAAGAAGTCCGCCAGGGACATGTTCACGCCCATCAGGTGGCGGCCGTACAGCTCGCCCCGCGTCAGCGCGTTGAAGAACGCCTCCGCCGCGTCCCGCGCGTCCACGAAGGACAGGCCGCCCCCGGGCATCGCGGGGATCTCCCTGTTGAGGAACTTCACCACCGTCCACGTCGAGGACAGCCGGTCATCCCCCGGCCCCATCAGCAGGCTCGGGTTGAGCACCACCAGCGGGATGGAGTGCTTGCGGCAGTACTCCAGCGTGAGCTTCTCCTCGTAGATCTTCGAGAGGTAGTACGGCCACCGGCCCACCACGGCGATGGGGTAGTCGTCCTCCTCGGTGCCGATCCGCTCCTCCTTGGATACGGCGACCGTCCCCGAGCTGGACGCGAGGATGACGCGCTTCACCCCCGCCTCGCGCACGTCTCGCAGCAGCTCGCGCGTGGCGTCCACGTGCAGCTCGTACATCCGCCGCGCGTCCTTGTCCTGGAACGAGACCAGCCCCGCCAGGTGGTAGACGGCCTCCACGCCCTCCAGCGCGCGGCGCACCGTCTCGCGGTTCTTCAGGTCTCCCTGGAGGAACTCCGCACGCGCCGACCCAGGCGCCGAGGGCCGAGTCCGGCCAATCAGCCGCACCTCGTGGCCCGCCTCGAGCAGCCGCGGCACCAGGTGGGTGCCCAGGAATCCGGAGCCTCCCGTCACGAGCAGCTTCACGCGTCCTGTCCTCCCGTGGAGCCCAGCGCGCGCCGCTGCTCCTCCGTCGTGGCCGCCGCATCCAGGTTCAGCACCCGGCCGGCCCGCAGCGCCTTCACCGCCTCCTCCGCCAGCCGCGTGGCGTAGCGGTAGCTCTCCGAGCGCGCCATGCCCTGCGTCTTCGTCCTCAGGTCCGCGTACCGCAGCGCCGGGCCGATGTGGACTTCGAGCTCCTTGGACTTGGGGAACATGGTGCCCTTGGGCAGCGCCTCGAAGGTGCCCTTGAGGTACAGCGGCAGCACGTCCACCTCATAGGTGAGCGCCAGGTAGCCCAGCGTCGGCTTGAACTCCAGCAGCTCGCCGGTGGTGGAGCGCGTGCCCTCGGGGAAGATGAGCAGGTTGTAGCCCAGCCGCAGCGACTCGCCCGCAAGCCGCAGCGACTCGCGCAGGCTGCCGTGGCGATCCATGGGGATGAGGTCCGTGAAGTTCTCGAAGTAGGCGCGCTTGAGCGGCGTGTCGAAGAAGTAATCCCGCGCCGCCAGCGCCACCGTCTTCTGGCCCTGCTCCTCCAGCACCGTGCGGATGAGGCCCGCGTCCAGGTGGCTGGCGTGGTTGGCGATGACCAGGAAGTTCCGGTTCTGCGGCACGAACTGCTTGCCCGTCACCTTCACCTCGAACATGCCGCCGTACAGCACCTTCTGCCCGAAGCTGAGCAGCTGCCGGCCCAGGTTCGCCACCACCTCGGGCACGGGGATCTCCATCTCCTCGGAGCGCTTGTGGTCCTCGGTGATCTCCTTGGCCCGAGCCTCCACCGCCGGCCTGCGCCCGGAGGCGACCACCAGCTTGCGCAAGTCCTCCACCGTCTGGATCTGCGTCAGATCATTCACCGCGGGCAGCGGCACGCCGGCCTGCTCCAGCGCCACCGAGAGCTCCGTCAGCATCAGCGAGTCGAAGCCCAGATCCACCGAGAGCCGCGCGTCCGGCCGCACGTCCGCTACCGGCCGGTTCACCACCTCGGCGATGAGCGGGTAGAGCCAGTCGCTCACGCCGCCCGTGCCCGGGTGTGTCACCTTCTCGCGAGCCTTCTCGCCCGTGGAGGCCAGGCGCTCCAGGCGCTTGAGCTCCTCCACCACCAGCTTGCGCTTCACCTTGCGCGTGGAGGTGCGCGGCAGCTCGCCGTCCCAGAAGCGCAAGAGCTTCACCCGGCGGTAGAAGGGCATGTCCGCGCTCACGTTGCGGAAGTGCTCCTCCAACTCGCGGCGGACCTCCTCGCGAGGCCGCTCCTTGTAGTCCGGCACGCACAGGCAGGCGACCTTCTCGCCCCCGCCATCCTCGGGCAGGCCGACGATGGACAGCTCCTTGATGTGCGTATGGGTGCCGTAGAGATCCTCGAGCTCGTCCGGGTACACGTTCTTCCCGTTGGCGTCGATGATCACGTCCTTCTTGCGGCCCACCAGGTAGAGCCGGCCCTCGGCGTCCAGCCGCCCCAGGTCTCCGGTGTGCAGCCAGCCTTCCTTGATGACGGCCTCGGTCGCCTCGCGGTCCCCGAAGTAGCCGGCCATGATGTTGGGGCCCTTGGCCAGCACCTCGCCGATGCCGTCGTTGTCCGGCTGATCAATCCGGAACTCGATGCCCGGCAGCGCCTTGCCCACCGTGCCCGGCTGGCGCTTGTTGGAGGGCTCCGCCACGGAGAGCACCGGCGCCGCCTCGGTGAGGCCATAGCCCTCGGTGATGTTGAAGCCCAGCGCGTGGAAGGCCTTGTGCACGTCGTCCGGCAGCGCCGAGCCGCCCGACACCAGGAACTTGATCTTCCCGCCGAACTTGCGGTGCACCGGCCAGAACAGCAGCTTGCCCAGGTTGAGCGAGCTGCGGTTGCGCAGCTCCCCGTGCGAGGCCATGAGCGCCTTGAGCGCCTGCTCCACCACCGGCGGGCGGCTGGCCATCTCCTGGGTGATCTTCCGGTGCAGCAGCTGCCACAGCGCCGGCACGCCCACCATCGCGGTGACGCGGCCCGTCTCGAACACGTCGCCCAGCCGGTCCGCCGTCAGCTCGTCGATATAGGTGATCTCCGCGCCGCGCGAGAACGGCGTGAGGAAGCCGGCGGAGAACTCGAAGGTGTGGTGCAGCGGGAGCACGGACACGAGCCCGTCCCCCACGCCGATGTTGAAGGCCCCCGCCAGCTTCGCCACCAGCGCGGCGAAGTTGCGGTGGGTGAGCATGACGCCCTTGGGCGTGCCCGTGGTGCCGGAGGTGAAGATGAGGCTGGCCACGTCATCCGCCGCGGCCGTCTTGCGCACCGGGCCGATGCGATCCGGGAACGCCGGATCTCCGGACATGGCCTCGGCCAGGCTGAGCACGCGCGTCGGGCGCTCGCCCTGGGTCAGCGAGGAGACCAGGCCCGGGAAGTCCTCCATGGCCTGCTCGGAGATGAGGCACGCCTTGGCCTCGGCGCGGCGGGCGATGTTGACCACCTCCGCCTCGCTGAGCGCCGGATCCACGGGGACGACGGTGGCGCCCGCGCGGAGAATGCCGAAGTAGGAGATGGCCCACTCGGGCCGGTTCTCCGACACGAGCAGCACCCGGTCTCCGTGCTTCACCCCGTGGAGCAGCAGCGCGCTGCCCACGCGTCCCGCGTAGCGGTGGACCTCGCCGTAGGTGACGCGCTCCTCCTTCTCGTCGGAGAACATGCGGAAGGCCACGCGGTGCCGCCATGCGTGCACCGAGGCCTCGAACAGCTCCAGCAGATCGCGGTGCGCGGGGATGACGGTGCGCTTCTGCGTCTCCTCCTCCAGGCCGGGGAACACCCACTTCTCCAGGCCGGGCAGGTGCGTCTCCAGCCAGTACGTGCGCCAGTCGATGTGCTCCGGAGCCCAGTTGATCTTCATCCGGTCCGCGTGCGCCATGCGCGCGTACACCGAGCGCGTGTTGTCGCAGCGGAAGACGTAGCGGTTCTCCCAGATGAAGGGCAGGAACAGCTCGATCAGGCCCGCCAGGCTGGAGACCTGCTCCTCCACGCCGTCCAGCTTCACCTTGGCCCGGTCCAGCAGGGCCTGCACGCCGGGGGCCCCCCAGGTGGGCCGCACCTCGTCGATGACCTGCTTGAGCAGCCGGGCGCCCTTGATGAAGGCGGGGGCGCTGAAGCGCTCGAAGGCCTGGCGCGTGACGGGCACGGGCTCCACGCGCGAGCGCACCGCGTTCATCAGCGCGTTGCCGGACTCCTTTTGGCGGTAGTAGCGGCGGCGGTACAGGCCCACCAGCTCCACCGAGCGGGTAGCGTAGAACGGGTTCACGTCGCCGGAGGCCAGGTGGTAGACGCGCCGCTCCTCCACCGTGAGCGCGTGCGCGGTAATCCCGATGGTGGCTCCCGCCACATGGTCCACGGGGATGATGTCCAGGATGGTGCGCTCGCCCGCGGGGATGCCGCGCTGGCCCTTGAGGCCCGCGAAGGCCAGGGGCGCGGAGGTGGTGAAGCCCTCGTTCCACCCGGGGAAGGGGAAGTGCTGCGCGCTCTCGACGATGGAGGGCCGGACGATGGAGTAGCGCAGGCCCGGGGTGGCGGCCATCACCTGCTCGCCCAGGCTCTTGGTGTACGTGTACGTGTTGGGCCAGCCCCAGTGCAGCGCGCGCTCCATGCCGGCGCGCACCAGCTCGCTGGTGAGCCACAGCTTGCGCTCGCGGCCCACGGCCAGGCGCAGCGTCTTCTCGTCCGAGACGTCGCGGCCTTCCTCGGCCAGCCGGTCCAGCGCCTTCTTGCGGAACAGCGAGGTGAGCGCCTTGTCATCGGCCTGCTCGCGCAGCCGGGCGACAATCCGCTCGGCGTCCTTCAGCTCCTGCTCGAGGCTGAAGTCGCGCCCGTCCAGCTCGTCCTTCTTGGGGAAGTAGCCCAGCACCTCCTCGTCCTCGAAGACGAGCCCGCTGCGGTTGCCCGCGACGAAGGCGGTGGACATGTGGATGAGGGGCGCCTTCCACTTCAGCGCCAGCTCCACCACGTTCTTCGCGCCGTGGGTGTTGACGTTGAGGCCCACCTCCAGCGAGGGGGTGAAGGACACCAGGCCCGCGCAGTTGACGATGGCGGCCACCTTGCCGGTGAGCTCGTCGGCCTGAGCGGCCTCCAGGCCCATGAGCGGATCGGTGATGTCGCCGTCCAGCACCTCGCACTTCTTGCGGATGAACTCCAGGGCTCCCTCGTCGCCGTAGGCGTCCCGCAGCGGCTGGAAGGGCTCGCTGGTGGCGACCTTGTCGAAGAAGCGGCGCTCGGCGGAGGCGGAGCTGCCCTTGCGCACGAGCACGTAGAGCTTGTCCAGCTCCTGCCCGTAGCGGGCCAGGAGCATGCTCAGGGTGACCTTGCCCACGAAGCCGGTGGCGCCGGCGAAGAGCAGGCGCTTGCCTGTGAAGACCTGGGAGACGTTCAGTTCGGGAAGCGGAGTCATGTGCAACTCGGGTGCTGCGGCACGTGGCTCAGAGCTTCACGTCCGCGAGCAGGGTGGGCGCGATGCGCAGCAGGCTGATGGTGGCCGAGCGGCCCATGAAACCGCGGGCCTCCTCGATGGCTTCGGTGAGGGTGTCGGTCCGGTCCCAGCCCAAGAGCGCGGGCACGTGGTTGTTCTCGGCACCGGCGACGATGACCTTGCCCACGTGCTGGCGGCCGTTCTCGCCCCAGTACCACATATAGAAGGGGTGCACGCCGTGGTAGGCGTTGCCCTTGCGGTACAGGTGCACGTACGAGGGGTTCTCGGCGAACTCGCGCTCGTACTTGTGCTCCAGCTTCATCGAGTCGCGCGTCTCCGGCAGCAGCCGGTTGAAGAACTCGATGTAGCTGGGGTGCTGCACGGGATCGAACTCGTCGAACGCCGGGTGCAGGAAGATGAGCACGCCGCCCTTCTTCACCAGCGGCACGCCGCGGTTCAGGTTGAAGAAGTAGCCCAGCCCCATCACCTGCAACAGCAGCGGGTTGAGGATGGAGTTGACGCTGTAGGGCGAGATGAAGGGGATGGGGAAGATGACGATGTCGCTCTGCCCCTCCACCGGCACCGAGTACTGCTTCCAGCTCATCTCCAGCGTCTTGGCGTGGGCCGGCTCGGTGGCGCCGGCGAAGATGCCCGTCACGTCATACGGGGCCGGCACGGCGTTGAAGATCTTCCGGGCCGCCGCACGCGGGGCGTGCTTGAGGGCGAACAGCGCCGCCTGGAGCTTGAGCCGGTCGCCCTCGGTGTAGTCCTCCTCCCGCTTGCCGAGGAACTCCATGGGCGCGCCGAACATGCGGTTGTTCAGCGTCGTCTCGATGTGGAACACCTTGAGGTGCTTGTCGATGACGTTGCCGATGCGCGCGTTGCTCGTGTAGAGCTTGCTCGCCTTCGGCTCCATGTAGCTGTCGGACTCGCGGATCGTCTTCGGGTTGTGGTGCGAGCGCAGGCTCGCGTAGTTGGCCACGCCGGTGCCCATGGACTTGTGCCCGCCGTTCATGGGCACGAAGTTCACGTTCACGTAGACGATCAGATCGCTCTCGGCCACGCGGCGGTTGATGGCGACGACTTCCTGGTGGCTGGTGCGCTCCAGCTCGACGATGCCGTCCGGGTCCTCGGCGTCGTGGTTGTAGTAGCGGTCCGGGTAGTAGGCGTCGAAGATCTTCTGGCCCGCCATGCGGCGCATCTCCGCCTCGGTCATCCGGCGGTGCAGGGCGTTGGCGATGATCAGGTGGATGTCATCCACGCCGCTGTCGGCGGCCAGCTCCAGCACCACCTCGAGGATGCTCTGGCGCACGTCCGGCGTCACCATGGGCGGCAGCGGCACGGAGATGTCGTCGATGACGCAGGTGAGCTTCATCCCCGGGCGCATCAGCGCGTGCAGCGGCTCCATGCCCTCGGGGTGGTTGATGGCCCAGCGGATCGCGGCCTTCACGTTGGGCACGCCGGCCATGGGAGGCCGGGGGAAGATGACCCGGGTGCCGACGGGCAGATCCTCGAGGAGGAAGTTCTCTCCGGAGAAGAGCACGCGCGGGGGGCTGCCCTTCTCGGTGATGACGACCTGACTTTCCTCGTCGTAGAGCTTCTGGAGCGTCTTGATGGGGCGCATAGGAGGTTTCGTCACTTCAGATCGAGGATGGGCCAGTTGTAGGCGCGCGCCAGCGAGCGCAGGCGCATGTCCGGATTGACCGCCGTGGGCCGGCCGACGATGGCCAGCATGGCGTAGTCCGAGGCGCTGTCCGAGTAGCCGTGGCAGTGGGCCAGCGACAGCCCCTCGCGCACGCAGTAGTCCCGGATGGAGTTGGCCTTGTTGGCGCCCTCGATGATGGGGGGAATCACTTTGCCGGTGGCCTTGCCGCCGACGAACTGCATCTTGTTGGCGATCAGCTCGTCGGCGCCCAGGTAGCGGGCGAGCGGGCGCATGGTGAAGTCCAGCGCTCCGGTGACGAGGACAATGCGGCAGCCGGCGCGCCGGGCCTCGGCGATGAGATCCTTGGACTGCTCGTAGAGGGCGGGCTTGAGCACGTCCTCGAACATGTCCTCGGCCACGGTGAGCAGGCGGTCCTCGGTGAGCCCCTCGTAGTAGCGGTAGAAGAACTCGTTGAAGACCTTGCGGTTGATGACGTCCAGGGCGCCGAACAGGGGCAGGCTGGCGGCCGTGCCGAGCGAACGCCCCGCCATGCCCAGCAATGAACCGCGGTTCATCGCGTAATAGGCATAGACGTGGACGATGTTCGTCCTCACGAGCGTCCCGTCGACATCATAGAAGGCAGCTTTGGCGGGCATGGGGCTGGGCGGGCTTCCTGACACTCCTGTACGGGAGAGTCAACGACGCCGGATGGGTGGGAATTCTTCGGGCAAGCGCGCAGGTGGGCTCACAGCCAGCCCTGCTCCCGGTACCAGCGGGCGCTGCGGCGGATGGAGTCCTCCAAGTCTCGTTTCGGCCGGAAGCCGAGCAGCCGCTCGGCCTTGGCGCCCGAGCACGTCCAGGCGGGGGCGAGGAGCTGGCGCGCGAGCTTTCGATTCAGCGGCAGCTTGCGGCCAGTGGCCTGCGTCACCATATCCGCGGCGGCGGCCAGCCCCTTGAGCATCCAGGGCGAGAGCTTCACGGTGCGCGGGTGGACGCCCAGCTCCCGGGCGCCGATGTCCTGGAGCTGCTCCATGGTGAAGTCTTGCGGCCCGCCACAGAAGAAGGACTGCCCGAGCGCCTCCGGCCGTTCGGCCAGCACCAGCAGCAGGTCCACCACGTCCTCCACGTCCACCAGTGTCAGGGGCCGCGGGCCTCCGCCAATCTCCAGCCGGATGCCCTTCTTGATGAGCTTGAAGAAGGTGAGGTTCTCGTGGTCGCCCGGCCCGAGGATGCGCGGGGGGCGAATCACCGTCACCGGCAGCCGGTCCGCGTAGGCGAGGACAATCCGCTCGGCCTCGGCCTTGCTCTCGCCGTACCACTCTGCGGGGTGGAAGGGATCCTCCTCCACGTGGGGGTGGCCCGCGGAGGAGGGGCCCGAGGCGGCCAGCGAGCCGCACAGCACCAGCCGGGCCTTGCCTCCGGCGCGCAGCAGGGCCTCGCACACGTTGCGGGTGCCCTCGGCGTTGACGCGCATGAACTCGTCGCGCGTGGCGGCGCGGCGGATACCGGCCAGGTGGAAGACCACGTCCCGGCCGGGCACCGCGCGCTCCAGCGAGGCCGTATCCGTCACGTCTCCCTCCACGCGGCTGTAGGAGATTCCGGCCAGCCCCGAGGCGTCGCTGGAGGGGCGCAGCAGGCACGCCACGGTGTCTCCCCGAGCGGCCAGCGCCCTCGCGAGCCAGGTTCCCAGGAAGCCGTTGCCACCAGTGAGCAGGGTGTTCATGGGCTCGTCTTCAAGACCAAAGAGGCGAGCCCGGCAAGGGGAAATCCGGAGGGCGATCAGCGTTTTTCCGAGGGGAAAACGGTGCCTCGCCCCCCCACCGCCGAGTGTGAGGCAGCGATCAGCGCGCGGTTTTCAGAGGGAAATGCGCACGGAAAGGCTGTTTTTCGGCTCCGGCCGTGCTACTACGCCGCGCACGGCTTAGCTTCATCAACGCCGTACTCAACGTCCCCTTCGGAGGGGAGGAGACACAGAATGGCCGCTAAGAAGGCTGCTGCGAAGAAGACCACTGCTGCGAAGAAGGCTCCCGCTGCGAAGAAGGCCGCTGGTGGTGCCAAGCGCAAGCCGAACGCCGCGTTCATGAAGGAGTTCAATCCGTCGCCCGAGCTTGCCGCTGTGGTTGGTGACAAGCCGCTGCCGCGCACCGCGGTCGTCAAGAAGCTCTGGGACTACTTCAAGAAGAACGGTCTGAACCAGGGCCAGCTCATCAACCTGGATGACAACCTCAAGAAGATCTACGGCAACAAGAAGCAGATCAAGATGACCGAGGTCGCCGGGGCCTTCAAGCACCTGAAGGAGTAGTCCGCCACGCGCCAGCCCGCACCCGGGCGCGCGTTGCACCGAGGGCTCGCCACGCAACGGCGAGCCCTCTGCTTTTGGAGAGCGTTGGAAATAGGGCGAACCGGCGCCTGCACACTGGCCAACGCCCTCGGAAGTTCCTACCTCTCCAAGGCCATGTTTCTCCAAGGATTGGAAGAGGGGAGTGCCACCGCGGCGGATGCGGCGGAGCGTGGAGCATCCATCGCCGACAGGCTGTTCGCGCGCCTCCGCGAGGAGCTGCTGGCGCGCGCCCGCACGACGCCGCTGTCCACCTACCGGGTGCAGCTCTACAAGGAGTTCACCTTCCAGGATGCCCGGGCCGTGGTGCCGTACCTGGCTCGCCTGGGCGTCAGCGACTTCTACGCCTCGCCCTACCTGAAGGCCACGCCCGGCAGCACCCACGGGTATGACTGCGTGGACCACCAGCACCTCAACCCCGAGGTGGGCTCGCCCGAGGACCACCAGGCGCTGTGTCAGGCGCTGCGCGAGCAGGGGCTGGGCCAGGTGCTGGACGTGGTGCCCAACCACATGGGCATCGAGCGCTTCAACGCCCTGTGGTTCGACGTGCTGGAGAACGGTCCGGCCTCCATGTACGCGAAGTACTTCGACATCGACTGGGCGCCGGTGAAGGCGGAGCTGCGCGACAAGGTGCTCCTGCCCATCCTCGGAGACCAGTACGGCATCGTCCTGGAGAACGGCGAGCTGAAGCTGGGCTACCGGGACGGGGCCTTCTTCATCCACTACTACGATCACCTGCTGCCCCTGGCGCCTCGGCAGTACGGCCATGTGCTGCGGCCGGGCCTGCAAGAGCTGGAGGCCCGGCTGGGCCCCAGCAACCCGCACCTCATCGAGCTGCAGTCCATCCTCACCGCCATCGAGCACCTGCCCTCGCGCACGGAGATAGAGCGCGCCAAGGTCATCGAGCGCAACCGCGAGAAGGAGGTCATCAAGCGGCGGCTCGCGGCGGTGGTGGAGGTCAGCCCCGAGGTGGCCACCTTCGTGAACGCCTGCGTGGACTCCTGCAACGGCACCCAGGGCAACCCGCGCTCGTTTGACAGGCTGGATGCGCTGCTGGCCGGGTGCAGCTACCGGCTGGCGCACTGGCGCGTGGCCGGCGAGGAGATCAACTACCGGCGCTTCTTCGACATCAACGGGCTGGCCGCCATCCGCGTGGAGGACCCCGACGTCTTCGAGGAGGCCCACGCGCGCATCCTGGACTGGCTGCGCGAGGGCTACGTCACCGGCCTGCGCATCGATCACCCGGACGGGCTGTTCGATCCGACGGCCTACTTCCTCCGGCTCCAGGAGCGCTTCTTCCTGGCGCGGGCGCGCGAGCACTTCGAGGCGGAGTTCGGCGGCAGCGACACCCGCTGGTCCGTGGTGGAGCCGCGGCTGCTGGAGCGCTGGCGCACCGAGGTGGCGGAGGACCCGAACTCGCCGCTGCGCAAGGCGCTCTACGTGGTGGTGGAGAAGATCCAGGGCGGCCGCGAGCGCATCCCCGAGGCGTGGGCCGTGCACGGCACCACCGGCTACCGCTTCGCCAACTCGGTGGGCGGCGTCTTCGTGCGGCCGGAGGCCGAGAAGCCCCTGACGGAGAGCTACCACCGCTTCATCGGCGAGGCGCCGGACTTCGAGGAGCTGGTCCGCCAGAAGAAGCTGCTCATCATGAGCACGGCCATGTCGAGCGAGCTCAACATGCTCGCTCACGAGCTGAACCGCATCTCGGAGATGAACCGGCGCACGCGGGACTTCACGCTCAACAGCCTGCGCCGGGCGCTGGTGGAGTTCATCGCCCTGTTCCCCGTCTACCGCACCTACGTGGACGGCTGGCGGCCGGAGCTGGACGCGCGTGACATCCAATACATCGAGTGGACCATCGCCCGCGCCAAGGAGCGCAACGCCACCACCAACGTCAGCATCTATGACTTCCTCCAGGACATCCTCCTGCGGCGCTACCCGGAGCACCTCGACGAGAACGAGCGGGCCGTCATGCTGCGCTTCGCCATGAAGCTGCAGCAGGTGACGGGGCCGGTGATGGCCAAGGGCCTGGAGGACACCGCCTTCTACATCTACAACCGGCTCGTCTCGCTCAACGAGGTGGGCGGAGAGCCCGAGCACTTCGGCACGCGCCCCGCCTCGTTCCACCAGCGCAACCGCGAGCGCGTGGAGCACTGGCCGGCCAGCCTGCTCACCACCAGCACCCATGACACCAAGCGCAGCGAGGATGTGCGGGCGCGGCTCAACGTGCTCACCGAGCTGCCCGAGGAGTGGAGCCAGCAGGTGGAGCGCTGGGCGAAGCTCAACGCGCCCCACGTCTCCAAGCTCCCCAGCGGCCCGGCGCCCTCTCGCAACGACGAGTACTTCCTCTACCAGACGGTGGTAGGCGCCTGGCCCATGGGCGAGTCCCTCTCGGACTCGGAGCTGGAGGACTTCCAGCGCCGGGTGCGCGAGTACATGGCCAAGGCCATCAAGGAGGCCAAGGTCCGCACCTCGTGGACCAACCCGGATGCCGAGTACGACGCGGCGATGGGGCGCTTCGTGGACGCGTGCTTCGACCGGAGCAAGAGCGCCGCCTTCCTGGAGCAGGTGCGCCAGTTCAAGCGCCGCATGGAGCCCGCCGGACAGCTCAACGCCTTGGGGCAGCTCTTGCTCAAGCTGGCCTCGCCCGGCGTGGTGGACACGTACCAGGGCTGCGAACTGTGGGATCTGTCGCTCGTGGACCCGGACAACCGGCGCCCGGTGGACTACGGGCTGCGCTCGCGGCTGCTGGAGGAACTGGACCGCGAGGCCGCGCGAGACAGTGCCCTCCTGTGCGCCCAGCTGACGGCCCACATGGACGATGGGCGGGTGAAGCTCTACACGCTCGCCCAGGGCCTGCGGCTGCGCCAACGCCAGGCCACCCTCTTCCGCACCGGCGGCTACCGGGAGCTGGAGGTGCAGGGGCCCCGGGGGCAGGCCGCCGTGGCCATGGCTCGCGAGCACGAGGACTCGGTCGTACTGGCCGTCGCACCGCGCTTCACGCTCGCCGCGCTGGAGCGGGAGGGCGGGCTCTCCCGCGCCTACGAAGGCACTTTCGTGACCCTTCCGGACGCCTATGCGGGCATGATGTTCCGGGACGTCTTCACCGGGCGCGAGGTGCGGACGGAGCGCGGGAAGACGGGTGGCGTGGTGCTGCCCCTCTCGCCGCTCCTCGCGAGCTTCCCGGTCGTCCTGCTGGAGAGGAGCACGGGATGAGGAGGGCGGAGGTGCTGCCAGGGAAGCCGTACCCCCTGGGCGCCACGTATGACGGTGCTGGGGTCAACTTCGCCGTCTTCGCCGAGCATGCCCGGAAGATGGAGGTCTGCCTCTTCGATCCGGGCGATCCCACCCGTGAGACCCACCGCATCTCCCTGCCGGAGACGACTTATCAGGTCTGGCACGGCTATGTCCCCGGCCTGAAGCCGGGCACCCTCTAC
>NZ_JBJMQP010000076.1:0-6581 GCF_045802625.1 Hyalangium sp.
GTTGAGCTAACCGGTACTAATTGGTCGAGCGGCTTACTTTACCTCAATCTCTTACAGGCTCCACCTCAAGGGGAGCCGGGGATTCGAGTCCAAGGTCGAGGCCCCGAGCGCGCTTTCAAGAGCGGCGCCGGGCCCGGAAGAAGGCACCAGCTTCTCTAAAGCAGAATTGAAAACTACCCTTTGTATGCACGAGTCACTCTAGTTTCCGGTGGCAATGTCGGAGGGGTCCCACCCGTTCCCATCCCGAACACGGAAGTTAAGCCCTCCAGAGCCGATGGTACTCCGCGGGAAACCGCGCGGGAGAGTAGGTCGCTGCCGGATTTTTTTTGAAGGCCCCGAGTCCTCACACCCATGTGTGGACTCGGGGCCTTCGCCTTTGCGGGCTACTGCTGGCTGGCGCGCGCGGGCGCAGCGCGAGGCCCCGCTCGAGCGGAGCGATTCAGCCCCCGCACCGCTGGCACCGGCTCTCCTCCTTGCCCTCGTTAGGGCAGACGCGGCAACTCGGGCAGATGAACCTGGCCGGCTCTCCCCAGCAGGGACTGGCCAGTACGTCCAACCGGTCCAGCCATCCCGGTGCGCCCTGGAGCGTCTCCAGCCGCCCGCCAGAAGCCCAGCGGAACGGGATGCGCTCACCACAGCGGGTGCCGCTGTACGGGACTGATGCGCTCGTCCTCGCCCTGTCCCAGGTAGAGCAGGACGAACTGCTCCCCTCCCGGCGCGTCGGAGGCGGTGGGCCTGGGCGAGGCTCGCCGCACGGGTCCGCGGGTGGCTGGGGCTCCTGTCGCGGCCGGGGGCCGGGCAAGGCCGAGCAGGCGCGTAATGGCTTCCGGGTTGCCTTGTGCCCCGGGTGAGAGGCCGGCAGAGAGATGAATCGCAGCCAGGTGGCGAGCAGGTTGGCGAAATACTGCTCGGGCCGTGACAGGTTCATCTCGTCCAGGACGATCAGACAGAGCCGGTTCCTGAAAGCGGGCGTCTGGGCCCGGTACAGCACCTGGAGGAAGTCGCTCTCGTAATGGCGTCCCTCGAAGGCGTTGAAGTAGCCAAGCAGATCGTCTCGGTCGCGCCAACCCGCTTGCACCTCGATGAGCGTGAAGTCGCCCCCGACAGCGCGGGCGAACTCCCGTGGAAGGCTCGTCTTGCCCGTGCCGCTGATGCCCTGGAGCAGGTGCAGCGGCTCATGGCGAGCCCCGCCACGAAGGCCCGCACATCCCGCTCGGAGTAATACAGCTCCTGCTTCGTCTGCGGGTTGTACGCCAGCCGGTGCCTCAAATCCTTGCAGAACTCGTCCAGCCTGGGCACGCGTCCCTCGACCTCCACCTCCCGCTGAAGGCCGAGGTTCTCATCCATGTTGGCACACCGGGGAAAGGCGGGCTGGGATTTGGCCCGCTGGATGAGCTCTCCCACCTTGCGCTCGTATTCCTCGAGCGCGCTGCCGAGTGCCTTGTTGTAGGTCTCGGCCGCCTCCTTCTGCCTCTTGAGCGACTCGACCATGCGGGCCTTGAGCTCGGAGTTCTCCCGCCGCAGCCGCGCCAGCTCCAACTCCCGCTGCTCGTGCTCGGCATCCAACTGCCGCAGTCGCTGCTTCTCCTGCTCACTGGGCCGGGCCGCCAGCTCCTGCTCCAGCTTCCGCCGCTGCTCCTCCAGGCTCCGAAGCTGCTCCAGCGCCTCCTGCGGGCTGCGCTGCTCGAGCTGGCGGTTCGCCTCCTCGGCCTTGCGCAGCTCCGCCTGCAGGTGGTTGCGGTCCCGGCGCGTGTCCTCGAGCAGCAGCCGGGGGGACTCCAGCTCCGCTTGCAGCGACTCCACCCGCACCGCCCGCACCGCGGCCTTCTGCTCCACCCGCTTCTCCAGCAGCCGCTTCCCACCCTCCAGGAGCTCCTCCCCGGCCCGCAGTTGGATGCGCTCCCAGCGCAGCGTCTGGCGCTGCTTCTCCAGAGTGGCCTCGCGGGCCTCCAGGTCCTCGCGCCAGGCCTCCAGTGACGCGTGGAGGCGCTGGCGTTCCTGCCCCAGCTCCTCTTCGGCCTGGCGGCGCCGCCCGGCCAGCTCCGTCGCGAGCTGCTCGTGAGCCTGGCGCGCCTCCGCATCGCTTCCGCAGGCTTCCCCGCTCGCTCTCGGCCGGGAGATAGGGATAGGTGACCAGGAAGACGGCGCGCGGCGTGGCCTCGATGAGGGAGGTTCTTTCGATCAGCGGCGCGTAGGAGGGAGAACCCAGCGAGAGGTCCTCCGGGGCCGACGGCTCCAGCGTGTGGCGGCGCGCGCCGGCTCTGGTGGTAGCTGGCCTGGAGGATGTGTTCGGGCCTGGGCATGGCGGGAGCGAGGCCCGCTTCCGGAAACACCAGGTGCGCGTACTCGGGGAGGGGGCTTCCCTTGGTGCCCCAGCGCAGGCGGGGATAGCCCCTGGCGGTGTCGGGGTAGTCCACCGCCTGCGGCTCCTCGCGCGCCACCATCCGCGGCCAGAGCTCGCGCGTCCAGGGGTCCTGGAAGACATACCCGGACACCACTTCCTGGGCGTCGAGCGTGTCCTCCTCCAGCAGCTCCCGTCCCCGCCGGCGTGGGTTCGCCCTCCGTCGAGAGCGCCCCCAGCGCCTGAAGCTCCCGCAGCACGTGGGCGGCGAACCGCGGGGCGATGGCGAGCCGTGCGCCCACCTCGGTGGCCCGGTGGATGCCCGCCTGGCAAAGGCCGAGCACCGCGCGCTGGAGGATGTTGAGCGTGCGCTCGCGCGGGCGGGGCGCCAGCACGCGGAACATCCAGGCCGGCCACAGCAGGAAGCGCCGCCGCCCGGGGCGGACATGGCCCCTCGGGCCCGTAGCAGAGGAATGGTAGAGGTCGTCGAGGAACCCGGCGATGACGACTCGGCGCCCGGGCGGGTGCTGGCCACGGTGCGCCGTGCGGCTTCCAGGGCCTGTTTGAGGAGCTCGTCCGTCTCCGCGTCCGTGGAGGGGAGGGCCGCCGGGCGCGCGTCCGGGGTGAGCCATTGCAGGAGCGTCTCGCGGAGCCGGGACAGCTCCGGCAGGAAGGAGGGCGCCACCTCCTCCAGGGAGCGTGCCTCCAACAGGCGCAACACCTTGGCGGCCTTGAGGGCCCCATCATCCAGGAAGGAGGCGGCTGCCACCCGGAGGCCGCGGATGGCCTGCGGCAGGTACTCCCGCGCCTCGGCGTCTTCACCCTCGGGGCGCGCCGTGCCGCGAGCCAGCCGGGCGGCGCGCTGGCGCAAGCCGTCCAGGAGAGCACCCGGCAGGAGCTCGCGTCCCAGGTCCGCCACCTCCCGGAGCAGGCCCGCCGTCTGCTCCACCGTGCCAGGCTGGGCCAGGTGCGCGGTGCCGAGCAACCGGATGCGCTTGAGCGTGGCGCTGCCCGGCTCCTGGACGAGTGCGGATTCCAGGGCGGCGATGCGCTCCTTGCGCCAGGTCTCCACGTTGTCCAGTCCTTCCGCCGGGCCCCTCCGGCGCCCCTGCTTCACGGCGGGCAGGCCGAACACCACCGTGCGCGCGGCGGCATTCTCCACCGCTTCGTGCTGGAAGCTGGTGAGCAGCACCGAGCCGGAGATGGCTTCCGGCTCGTTCGACGTCTGCGCCAGTCTCTCCATGAGCGCGGCGATGACGCTCGTCTTGCGCTGAGCTTCATGGCTGGACCTCCGGGAAGGGCTCGAACCGGGCGGTGCGGTGGGGGAGTCCAGGGGCCCGAAGTGCAGCAGCCAGTCGAAGGGCATGGCGCGGCGGCGTTCGCCGATTTCCACGGGCTGGCTTCCGTCCGGAGCGGTGGCGATGCAGCTCCCGTCCAGGCAGCGGACCGACAGGCGCTTGCCATCGCTCGTCAGCTCCACGCGGGGCCGCTGTCCGGCGCTGCCCGTGTCTCCCTCGGTGAGGCGGGCGGTGAGCACCAGGGGCCTGGCCCGCGGGAGCGTGCACACGGCGACGTGAGCTCCCATGAGCTTGGGGCCCTGGCTCCGGAAGGGCTCCCACCGCCGGAACTTCGTCAGCACGAAGGCGGCCCGGGGCGTGTCGCACAACGGGCAGCGCACCCGGTTGAGGTAGAAGCAGCCCGCGCAGTCCAGCGTCAACGCGGCCGCGTCGTGCAGGGCCTCGGCCCACCGCGCCGCGCTCGGCCTGAGCGAGGGCGTGCCCAGTCCTGGCCCGAGGGCCTCGTGGCACAGCTGGCGCAGCGGGGTGGAGAGCACCAGCTCTCGGGGAAGGCCCCGCGAGGCCGCGTTGCGGCGATCCTCGGGATGGTCCACCCAGGGGAAGGCCTCGTCCCCGGCGAGGGCACGCTCCTGCAGTTCGGGCTCGCCCTCGTCCACGGCATCCCCGAGCAGCGGGTGCACCAGGCTCAGCGTCTGGAAGACGAGCACCGCGAGGGCATGGGCATCGGTGAGGGTATTGACGGCGCCATGGCCGCGGACCAGCTCGGGCGCGCCATCGCCGGGCGTGTAGAAGGCGGGAGCCCCCGGGCTGCTGGCGGCGTGGAGGTTGTCGGTGTCGATGAGCCACAGCTCCGTGTGGCGCACGTCCTCGGAGACGAAGGTGTGTTGCGGGGCGAGGGGTCCGCGTACACGAGCCCCATGCCATGCACCCGGGCGAGGAGCTCGGCGAGCCGTGCGAGCAGCTGCAACCGGCGCCGCAGACCTCCGCCCTGGAGGTACCACTCGGCGGCCACGAAAGCCTGGAGCACTTCGTTCTCGGCCTCGGCGCCGATGGCCAGGGCCATGCGCTCCGCCTTCGAGGCCCGCTCCGAGGCGAGCAGCCGCTCGAGGGCGGGCTTTCACTCGTCGGTGGGGATGCCATCCGAGACGAGCACCAGGGTGGGGCGGTAGGCGCGGGCGGGCAGGCGGGTGCGATCCTCGATGAGCTCGCGCGCCAGCTCGAACGCGGCGCCCATGAGCGTCCTGCCTTCGGCGGGCATGTCCTGCTAGGCCGCCTGGGCCGCCGGGGTGAGCGGCAGGTGCAGCCGGGCGCCCTCGCGGCCGAAGGTGGGTGGCCGAGGATGCGCTCCTGCTCGGTGGGAGGGAGGGCGGTGGGGGCCTGCTCCAACCCGGCGCGGTGCACGGCCTGGCTGTAGAGGGAGTCCCACAGCCAGGGGAGCTCCTCGGGAAGCTCGCTTGCCGCGCTCGTGCTTGCGGTAGGACTTCACGACCCGGAAGGGCTGCTCGATGAAGCCGCACTCGGCCAGCAGGACCCAGAGGGTTTGCATGACAGGGGTGCCCGGGCTGATGTGGATGAGTAATTCACGGCCCGGGAACTCCTGCCGGAGGCGAGGAAGGAGCTCGCGGAGGAATTCGAAGAGGGTCTGGTGATTCGTGGGATCATCGCCCGCCCAGGTGCGCTGCTGGACGCGGATGCGGGGGTCCCGCTTGGCGATCTCCCGCTTCGTCGCCTCGAAGACCGGACGATCTCCCGAGGCGGCTTGTGAGGGAGGAGGGACGCGATAGAGCAGGACGATGTCCTCGACCTGTCCCTTGAAAGGCGAGGAGTCATCGAACAGCAGCGTCAGCGTGGGCCCGGGCTGGAGCTGCGTGGTGGAAGGCGCCGCTTTCTCCCCCGAGGGCAACGCGTCGAACGGATCATTCTTCTTGGCGACCCATGAGAGCAGAACGGGGAGGACGATTTCATGGAGGTCGGCGAGCGTCTCATGGCGGGTGAGGGGTCTCAAAGGAACCTGCCGTCCGAGCTGGCGGCGACGATGCAGCCCACGCCCTCGTGTGGCTGGTTGCTCATCGAGCGAACCGGTGCGGCAGGGAAGTACGGGGCGGGGGACTGCCGCTCTACGTGGGAATGGAGGTGTGTCGGGCCGAGGTTGAACCGAATACCCCCGCGGCCTTCGACGGCGCGCCTCGCGCCCGGTTGAAGCAGCAGGAAGAAGGAGTCGAAGAAGCGTGTTGACTCCAGACACGGCGGTGGTAGAAGCCGCGCCCCCTCGGACGGGAAGGCGAAGCCGCACTGGCGGTGGGATCACCCGGACGGGCTGAAGAAGAATAAGGAGTCAGCAACGCGCGGTTGACTCTCGATGCGGCGGTGGTAGAAGCCGCGCCCCCTCGACGAGGCAGACGTCACCACGGTGATCGAGCCAGGTGAGTGGGAAGAAGAGAGTCGGCGAAGGTGGTTGACTCCCGACGCGGCGGTGATAGAAGCCGTGCCCCCTCGGACGGAAAGGCGAAGTCGCACTGGCGACGGAGTCCCCCGGACGAAGCAGTGAAAGACGAAATACGAAGTCGACGAAGCGGGTTGACTCCCAACGCGGTGGTGGTAGAAGCCGCTCCCCCACGAAACGGCGGAAGTCGCGCAAGCGACAGAGCCGGGACGGGGCGGAAAAAAGAGTCGACGAAGCAAGTTGACACGGAGCGCGGAAGCGAAGTAGGTTCCGCGCCCCTCCCGAAAGGAAGAAACAAAGCGCGAAGGCGCGGTGTTGAATCCGAACCGGGATGAAGCGGTGAAACGGGGCGGCAACGGTCGCTTGACAGAAAAGCCGCTTCGAAATAGAAGACGCAGCCCGGAGTTGAACAGGGTGCTGCCGAGCAGTGAGAAGACGGTAGCATGAAGCCGCGACAGCAACAAGCGGCTCGGTCTTTGAAAACCAAATAGCAAGCCCA
>NZ_JBJMQP010000077.1:0-15799 GCF_045802625.1 Hyalangium sp.
CGCGCCATGCTGACCGACTTCGGATCGGGCACCTACCCGGATGCTTCCCCTCTCACTCCGCCCGCGTGGCACCCCGGCACTCCGGCCTACCGCTCCCCGGAGGCTGCGCTCTTGGAGCTGTACTCACCCTGGGACCACTCGGCGCGCCATGCCGCGGGGCCCGCGGATGATCTGTACTCGCTCGGCGTGACGGCCTGCCGGCTCCTCACCGGCGAGTACCCGCAGCCCGGCGAGTTCACCCAGGACGAGCACGGCACCTGGCACGCGGTGTCCGTGTTTCTTCCCCCCGCGCTCCATCAGGTGGAACCCAAGCTGCGAGCCATCATCCTGCGCTTGCTCTCGGTACGCCCCGAAGAGCGCGGCACCGCCGCGGAATGGGCCCAGGCGCTGGAGCAGTCCGCTCCGAGGCAAGAGCCGAACTCCGCTGAACGTGTCCGTCCCCGAGCGAGCGCGAAGCCCTGGTGGCCCGCGCTCAAAGTGGCCGCGGCAGGCGTGGCACTGGCCGCGTGGCTGTGGTGGCTCGCTCCGAGTGAGCCGGTAGAGCAGCCCTCCATGGCTCAGAGAGGAGCGGATGGTGCCGACCGGCCGGACGGAGGCACCTCGGGGCTCGGCGAGGCCGCGTCGACCACCTCCATGGAGGATTCCCCTCCCCTCTCTCTCCAGGAGCGTCTGGCCGAAGAGCCCCTCCCCGAGCCCGAGCCGGAACAGACTCGGCCCGATGCCAAGGGGCGTTGCCCTCACAAGCAGCAAGTCGCCCTCAACGGAGGTTGCTGGGCACCCCTCAAGATAACGAGCGAGGAGTGCGAAGCCGCCGACGGACAGATGTTCAAGGACCAGTGCTACGTGCCCGTCTTCGCCCACGGACGGCGCCACCCCACGTCCCATCGCGCGCCCAAGCCATGATCACGGCTTCCGTGCCCGCTTGAGGACTTTGTAGTCGATGGCCGGCGGCTCGAACCCGTGGGAGCAACGCCGCCCAGGCCGCGCCAACGTTGAACGAATCACGCGCCGCGCCGATAATCGGGCCATGACCGACGCACCCGGCACGTCGCTCGAGATCCGCTACGCCTCTCGCCGCAGCCTGCTGCTCTCCTCGAAGACCGAGCGCGGCATGCTGACGATCTTCGTGCCGACCAGCCACAGGGTCGCTCAAGGCGCAACCGTGAGGCTCACCGTCACCTTCGGAGACAGCGACAAGCGCTTCGCGCTCGAGGGGACCGCGCTGACGTGGACGCAGGCGAGCGGCCGCGATGGCGTGGGCGGCTTCATGGCGAGCTTCGTCGGGGACCACAAGCGCCGAGCCGCGGAGATGATCGCGTTCTGCGCGCAGCGTCCCCTGTCCCTGGGCACGGCCTTGCGCGAGCGCATCCCCCTGCGCAAGAGCTGCCAGCTCAAGCTGGCGAATCATCAGGTCTCCGGCGAGCTGAGGGATCTGTCGCAGACGGGCGCGTTCGTCGTGGGCGCCAAGCTCGGGAAGCTCAAAGAGGGCGAGCCGGTGTGGCTGAAGGTGGAGCACGGCCTGTTCGGCCTGGGTGGGACCTGGCTCGAGGCGCGGGTCATCTGGCAAGGCCCCAAGGGCGAGGAGCACGGCGTCGGCCTGCGCTTCACGGGCAACGAGGCGAGCCAGGCCTCGGCCATTCAACGCCTCCTGGAGAGCGCCGCCAAGCGCTGACGCCCTCACCAGGCCATGAGCCCGGAGCGGCAGAGGCCCCGGGAGTCCTGGCTCCCGGGGCCCTGTCTTCCAACTTTTTTTGGGGGCTCACGCCCTACACCCCCGGCTCAGGAGAGCCGCACTTGCAGCCTCAGCCCACCGAAGAGCCACGAGTGCAAGCCCGTGGGCACGAACGAATCCACGGGCTTGTTCACGGTGAGCATCCCGAAGGGCCCCATCCACAGGCTGCGGCTGAGCTGGAAGTCGGCGCCCCCTTGCGCGTTCACCTCGAGGGTCTTGGCGTTGGTGAGCTCATCCATCTCGCCGAAGCGCTCGTAACCCGCCCCCACGCCCAGCCACGGGCTCCAACCTCCCTGCCACGGCAGGTGATAGCTCGCGGTGAGCCCGAGCCGCATATCCGTCACCACACAGGAGCGGGCGGTCCTGGCACACAGCAAAGTGCTCAGCCCCAAGGCATCCTGGAAGTAGGCCCCCACGTACCAGCGGGAGTCCTTCAGCACTCCCACGTCGAGCAACAACGGGGTGATGGCGCTCGTCCCGTTGAGGAGGGTCTTGCCAGCTCCATCCCCGACGCCCGCCAGCTTATTCAGGTGCACGGCCACGCCGGCGCGCACTCCGAAAGCCAGCCTCACGTCTGGCGAGCCGCCCGTGTCCGGAGACTCCGGGCCGACGGCCTCATCCGCCAGCGCGTCGGCGGCCAGCAACACACAACAACACAGCAGACACTTCCACAGGGCGCGTGAATTCACCGGTATCCCCAGGGCACAGCCATGAAGACAGACACAACGAGTCATCAGCCCGGCCGCTGGGTTCTCGGAAGAACCGCCTCCTTGAGTACCGGAATTCGTTGCGCCGCGCCCCCTCGAAGATCTGAGGGACCCACTCCGCCAGCATGACACCCGAGCCGCGATCCAGCCGCCTCGGGTCAGCCACTCGCGGCGGCAACCTCCAGCACGGCCGCGCCGCGCACCCGTCCCGCTCTCAAGTCCTCCAGCGCCTGATTCGCCGCGGACAGCGGGTAGCGCTGCACCTGCGTCCGCACCGGCACCTTCGGCGCGAGCGCGAGGAACTCCAGCCCGTCCTGCCGCGTGAGGTTCGCCACCGAGCGCACCACGCGCTCGCCCCACAACAGCGCATAGGGGAACGAGGGGAGGTCGCTCATGTGGATGCCGCCGCAGACCACCACCCCTCCGGGAGCCGTGGCCCGCAGCGCGGCTGGCACCAGCGCCCCCACCGGCGCGAAGAGGATGGAGGCCTCGAGCAGCTCGGGCGGCAGCTCCTCCGAGCCCCCCGCCCACTCCGCGCCCAGCTCTCGCGCGAACTGCTGCCCCTCCGTGTCTCCCGCGCGGGTAAAGGCAAACACCCGCCGCCCCTGGTGCCGCGCCACCTGGATCAGCACGTGCGCCGCCGCGCCAAAGCCATACAAACCCAGGCGCTCGCCCGGCCCCGCCAGCCGCAAGCTGCGATAGCCAATCAGCCCCGCGCACAGCAGCGGCGCGGCCTGCAGGTCCGGGTAGCCCTCGGGCAGCGGGAAACAGAAGCGGTGATCCGCCACCGTGTACTCGGCATATCCACCGTCGAGCTGGTACCCCGTGAAGCGCGCCTGCTCGCAGAGGTTCTCGCGGCCGGACACGCAGTACGCGCACTGCCCGCAGGTCCACCCCAGCCACGGCACCCCCACCCGCGTCCCCAGGGCCAGGCCCGTCACCCGCGAGCCCACGCCCACCACCGTCCCGACAACCTCGTGCCCCAGCACCAGCGGCAGCTTCGGGTGCGGCAGCTCCCCATCCACCACGTGCAGATCCGTGCGGCAGACGGCACAGGCGTGGACTCGCAGCAGGAGCTGCTCGGGGCCCGGCTCGGGCACCGGGAGCCGCTCCTCCCGCAGCGCCTGCCCCGCGGCGGACAGCACCATCGCACGCATGGTGGCTCCCATGGGATTGCCTCCTCGCCCGCTCCGGCAGGCGCTCCTTCTGGAATCTAAGGTTTCAAGCAATCCCACGGCACCACTCCGGTGCGGAGTTCCCCCCGGGGACGCGGTACGCTGTTTTCATGGATGACGAGCGCAACCCCCACGCACCCAGCCCGAGCCGGAGCCCGGCGGAGGTGCGCCCAGCGCGCTCGGGGCCCTCGCGCCGCGAGGTGCTCGCCGCGGGCCTGGGGAGCGCGCTGCTGCTGGGCGCTGGCCCGGACCCGGAAGAGAGGCACTCCATGATCACCCGCCCCATTCCTCGCACCGGCGAGCAGCTGCCCGTCATCGGGCTCGGCACGTGGCAGACCTTCAACGTGGGGGCCGATCCCAAGGAGCGCGCCCCGCTGCGGGATGTGCTCAAGCGCTTCCTCGAGCGAGGCGGCCGCGTCATCGACTCCTCGCCCATGTATGACCGCGCGGAGCGGGTGGTGGGAGAGCTGCTGGCGGAGCTGGGCCAGTCACGCACGCCCTTCCTCGCCTCGAAGGTGTGGACCATTGGGCGCGCCGAGGGCGAGCAGCAGATGCGCACCTCCGTGCAGAACATGGGCCACGGGCGGATGGACCTGATGCAGGTGCACAACCTGGTGGATGTGCACACCCACCTGGCCACGCTGCGCGAGTGGCAGCAGGCCGGGCGCATCCGCTACGTGGGCGTCACCCACTACCAGCCCTCCTCATTCGAGCAGCTGGAGAAGCTGATCCGCCAGGAGGCGCTGGACTTCGTGCAGCTGCCCTACTCCATCGTCCAGCGCGACGCGGAGGCGCGGCTGCTGCCGGCGTGCGCCGACCAGGGCGTGGCGGTGCTGGTGATGAGCCCCTTCGAGCAGGGCGGCCTCTTCGAGAAGGTGCGCGGCAAGCCGCTGCCGCCCTGGGCCGCCGACTTCGACTGCACCAGCTGGGCGCAGTACTTCCTCAAGTTCATCCTCGGCCACCCGGCCGTCACCAGCCCCATCCCCGCCACCAGCAACCCCAAGCACCTCGAGGACAACCTCAAGGCGGGCTTCGGGCGCCTGCCCGACGAGAAGACCCGAGCCAGGATGTTGAAGCACCTGGGCCTCTGAGCCCTCGCCCCCCTGTCCATCCTCCGAGCCGCCACCCTCCTGCCCTGGGTGTCCTCCCCCGCGCCGCTGCTTACCGTCAGAGGTTGGGAGGCACGCATGGCCAAGAAGAAGGCGGAGCAGAAGGACGTCGGGCAGAGAGACGCCACCACCCACCTGGGCGAGCTCATCCACGGCCTCAAGGTGGCGATGATGACGACGGTGGAGGCGGACGGCAGCCTGCGCTGCCGGCCCATGTGGACGCACGAGCGGGACTTCGACGGGCAGCTGTGGTTCTTCACCCGCGAGCACTCGGCCAAGGTGGACGAGGTGGAGCACGACCACCACGTGAACCTCTCCTACGCCGAGCCCTCCAAGGATCGCTTCGTCTCGGTGAGCGGCCGCTGTCGGCTGGTGCTCGACAAGGAGAAGGCGCGCGAGCTGTGGAGCCCCACGCTCAAGGCCTGGTTCCCCAACGGCCTGGAGGATCCCGAGCTGGCGCTGCTCTGCGTCCAGGTGGAGAAGGCCGAGTACTGGGACATGCCCAACAGCCGCATGGTGCAGTTGCTGGGCTTCGCCAAGGCCGTGCTCACCGGTGAGGCCTTACGACCCGGGGACAACGAGAAGGTCCAGGTCGATACAAACGCTGGAATCTCCGTGCATTGAGCAACGCATGGCACTCCGGTGCACTGAGCAACGCGGCGCCCCTCCGTATTATCCAGAAGAAGCCCGGGGAATGAGACACCCGCGGGCTTCTTCATTTTGGGTTGCAACCGCCCTGGTCCGGCGCCATGACTGCGCCCGCGGCGCCTGCCCCCAGGCGCCGTGTCCCCGTGTCCCGTTGCTGGAGGTTTCATGAATCGGAAGCTGCTCGGCTGCGTCTTCGCCCTCTCCCTGGCGGTCCCCTCGCTCGCCCTGGCCTGTGATGCCGACAAGAAGGAGCAGGCCGCCACCCCCACCGTGAAGAGCCTCACCATCACCCAGGTCGCCTCGCTCCAGAAGGAGAAGAAGGCCACAGTGCTGGACGCCAACCTCGAGCAGTTCCGCCAGCAGAACGGCGTCATCCCCGGCGCCACCCTGCTCACCTCCTTCAACAAGTACGACGTGGCCAAGGAGCTGCCGGCCGCCAAGGACTCCAAGCTCGTCTTCTACTGCGCCAACACCCAGTGCATGGCCAGCCACGCGGCCGCCCAGCGCGCGCTCGAGGCCGGCTACACCGACGTGAGCGTGCTGCCAGATGGGCTGCTGGGCTGGAAGAAGGCGGGCCAGCCTACCGCCGCCGCCACCCCGCGGAGCTGAGCCTCGTACAGGGCCTCCTGGCTCACGAGCCCACCCGGCGCACCCCGCGCCCGGTGGGCCTCTTTTTACGGACACTTGTATTCACCGGAGCCAGCACGCCGACTTCTCCAGCACCCGGCACGCCAGCAGCAGCGCAGTGCACTCGTGGTAACAAAACGAAACCGAGCCGTAGTTGAACTTCACAACGCTTTAGAGTATCAACCATCTGCATCCGAGAGTTTCCCCGACAGGGGCAGTGCCGGCCGGGGCCTGCCGCGACGCGGACTCTCTGAAGGAAGCCAACACACATGACTACGAAGGTAAGGGCCGTCTCCAAGCCCGAGGGGAAGCTTGCAATCCTGCTGCCGGGGCTCGGTGCCGTCGCCACCACGCTGATCGCCGGCGTCGAGATGGTGCGCCAGGGCAAGGGCCTGCCGGTGGGTTCGCTCACGCAGATGGGCACCGCCCGCCTGGGCAAGCGCACCGAGGGGCGCACCGTGCGCATCCAGGATCTGGTTCCCCTGGCGCACGTCAATGACATCGCCTTTGGCGCCTGGGACATCATCAGCGAGAACGCGGCCCAGGTGGCCGAGCGCTCGGACGTGCTGAGCAAGGAGCACCAGGCGCTGGTGCGGCCCGCGCTGGAGAAGATCGTCCCGAAGAAGGGCGTGCACAACCCCGAGTTCGTGCGCCGCATCACCGCCAACCACGTCAAGAACACCCAGACGCACCGCGAGAGCATCGAGGCGCTGCGCCAGGACATCCGCGACTTCAAGAAGGAGCTGGGCGCCAAGCGCGCGGTGATGATCGTCACCGCCTCGGTGGAGACGTACACGGGCAACCCGCCCGCCACGCACTCGCTGGAGGCGCTGGAGAAGGCGCTGGACGCGAATGATCCGTCCATCAACCCCACGCTGCTGTACGCGTACGCGGCGCTGAAGGAGAACGTGCCCTTCGCCAACGCCACGCCGAACACCTCCGTGGACACCCCGGCGCTGCAGGAGCTGGCGCGCCAGAACAACATCCCGGTGGCGGGGCGCGACTTGAAGAGCGGCCAGACGATGATGAAGACGGTCATCGCCCCGGCGCTCAAGGCGCGCCTGCTGGGCCTGCAGGGGTGGTTCTCCACCAACATCCTGGGCAACCGCGACGGCGAGGTGCTGGATGATCCGCAGGCCTTCAAGGCCAAGGAGGTGACCAAGGCGGGCGTGCTGGACACCATCCTCCAGCCCGAGCTGTACCCCGAGCTCTACGGCAAGGTGAGCCACAAGGTCTCCATCCACTACTACCCGCCGCGCGGCGACGCGAAGGAGGGCTGGGACAACATCGACATCTTCGGCTGGCTGGGCTACCCCATGCAGCTGAAGATCAACTTCCTGTGCCGCGACTCCATCCTGGCCGCGCCGCTGGTGCTGGACATCGCCCTGTTCCTGGACCTGGCCAAGCGCCTGGAGTGGAAGGGCATCCAGGAGTGGCTGTCCTTCTACTTCAAGAGCCCGATGGCGCTCGAGGGGCTGCAGGCCGAGCACGACTTGTTCATTCAGACCACCAAGCTGAAGAACACGCTGCGGGCCATCGCCGGCGAAGAGCCCATCACCCACCTCGGCCTCGACTACTACGGGGATGACCTCCCGCTCGCCAAATAGCGACGGCGCGAAGGCGTTCCAGTGGCTCGTCACCGTGATGGGGGCGAGCCACCTGGCCTTCGTCGCCGCGGTGGGGAGGCTGCGGCCGGAGCACGCCGTGGCGGACCTGCTGATCGTGGGGCTGGCCTGGGCCGGCCCCGCGCCGCGGCGCTTTTTGCGAGGCGCCTTCCCGCTGTGGCTCACCGGCCTGCTGCTGGACACCCAGTGGCTGTGGCTGGGCCTGCGGGGCCCGGTGCACACCGGGCAGCTGTGGGAGCTGGAGCGCGCGCTCTTCCCCGCCCCGGGCGGCCTCACCTGGCCGGCCTTCTTCGCCTCGCACACCCACGCGGTGCTCGACTTCTTCTGCGGCTTCTCCTACGCGGCCTACCTCTACGAGGTGTTCGCGCTGGCGCTGCTGTTCTTCTTCCGCAAGCACCCGCGCTTCGAGCGGCTGTGCTGGGCCTTCTTCCTGGTCAACGCCCTGGGGCTGGTGACGTACATGCTCTACCCGGCGGCGCCCCCCTGGTACATCATGAAGTACGGCCCCGGTCCCGCGGACCTCACGGCCCCGCCGAGCCCCGCCGGCACCGCGCGCTTCGACGCGCTGCTGGGCATCCACTACTTCGCGAAGTTCTACGCGCGCAACCCGAACATCTTCGGCGCCATGCCGTCGCTGCACGCCTCCTATCCCGTCCTCGTCGCCTTTCAGGTGCGGCGACACAGCCGGGCCTGGCGCGTGGGCACGGTGGCCTTCGCGGCGCTGGTGGCGTTCTCCGCCATCTACCTGCAGCACCACTACATCCTGGACGTCGTGGCGGGCGTGAGTGCGGCGCTGGCCGCCAGCCTGACCGTGGAGTACGCCTTCTCCAGGCGTGGAGCTCCGGCCGCGGCGTCCATGCCCCTCATGCCCGGAGGAGACAGCCGTGCTTGACACCGTGATGTCCTGGATCACTGGGGATCTGTCCCCCTCGGCGCGTATCTGGTCGGCGCTGGCGCCGGCGCTGTTCGCGTGCGCCTACTTCATCCTCGGGCTGCTGCTGTTCCTGGTGCGCTGCGCCCTCAAGGGCGTGCCTCAGGACGAGGAGACGCTCAAGCGCGGCAGCACGGTGCTGGTGGGCATGTTCCTGCGGCACTACTTTTTCTGGGTCATCCAGCCGCTGTGGAAGGTGGTGTACTTCTCGGGGCTGCCGGCCAACGCGCTGTCCATGCTGTCGGGCCTGCTGGGCGTCAGCTCCGGCGTGGCCGTGGCGGCTGGGCGCTTCACACTGGGCGGGTGGCTCTTCCTGGGCTCCGGCATCCTGGACGTGATGGACGGGCGCGTGGCGCGGCTGCGCAAGGAGGCCAACGCGGCCGGCGCGGCGCTGGACTCGGTGCTCGACCGGTACGTGGACTCGGCCATGCTCATGGGGCTGGCCTGGTACTACCGCGACACGTGGGTGCTGCTGCCGGTGCTGGTGGCGTTCCTGGGCACCTCGCTGGTGCCGTACGTGCGCGCCCGCGGCGAGGGCCTGGGCATCAACCTGCGCGGCGGGGCGATGCAGCGGCTGGAGCGGGTGCTCTTCCTGGGCGTGGGCGTGGCGCTCTCGCCCATCTTCGAGGCCATCTGGTTCCCGGAGATGAAGCACCCCATGCACTGGCTGGCGGTGGTGGGGCTCGTCTTCGTGGCGCTCATGAGCAACGTGACGGCCTTCTCGCGCTTCCGGGCGCTCGTCCACGCGCTGGCGCCGCCGCCGCCGAGCCCCAAGCGCTCGGGGTGGACGCTCTTCGGCCTCAACGCGCTGGCCGGCGCCATCGCCACGGGCGTGGACTTCGTTTCGGTGCTGGGCATGGTGGAGTGGGGCGAGTTCTCGCCCGCCATCGCCACGGGCCTGGGGTGCGCGCTGGGCGGGGTGGTGAACTACACGCTCAACCGGCTGATCACCTTCCGCAGCCATGGAGCGGTCGGCCGCCAGCTTGCCCGGTACACGCTGGTGAGCGCTACCAGCGCGCTCCTCAACGCGGGAGGCGTGGGCTTGCTGATGCTTCACCCGCAACTGGCGTACACGCTGGGATGGTGGTTGGCTCGCGGAGCGGTTTACTTCGCCTGGAACCTCCCCCTCCAGCGGGACTACGTCTTCAATGACCCGCCGGAGGCGCTCCTGGAGCGCCCTCATGCGGCCTGAGAGATTGTCCCTGCTGACAGTGTTCGCCGTGCTCACCCTGCCAGGGCTGGCGGGGGCGGGGGCGGTGCTGGAGCCGCAGCCCTCCACCAACGACAACTACGGCGAGAGCTTCACCTTCATGGCGGACCTGGACGACGGCACCTTCGTCTCCGCCCAGTTCTCGGTGACGAACCTGGGGCCCGGCTCGCGCCACGGCATCTGCCGCGCCACGGTGCTGCGCCCGGGCCGCAAGGCGTGGACGCCGCAGGCCAAGCTGGACTCGGACGAGTGGAGCTATGACGCGGCCAGCGGCACGCTGAAGATGGGGCCCTGCACGCTGCACGCGGGCACTGGCACGTACATCTCGGTGCCGCTGGACAACGGGCTGCTGAGCATCGCCTACAGCGAGCCTCCCTCTCCGCAGTCCCCGCCGGGCTCGGAGGTCACGCTCGGCACCGCGAGCTACCGCCACGAGGTGCTGGTGCCCTTCAGCACGGCGAAGGTGAGCCTGCGGCTGCCGGGCTCGGACGCGCCGCTGGAGCTGTCCGGCGGCGGCTACGGGGACCACTCGCACTCCACGGTGGCGCCGGCGAAGCTGGCTCGGAGCTGGGTGCGCTTCCGGGCCGTGCGCGGCGGAGCCAACGTGCTGCTGCTGGCGCGCGAGGGCTTTGACGGCAGCTTCAGCCCCTCCTACCTGTGGACGGCGAGCGGCACGCAGCCGCTTCAGCGCTTCGCGCTGCACCGCAAGCAGGAGGGGGATTCGAACTCGAAGACGATCGGCTGGGACGCGGAGCTGAGCGGCGCGGCGGGCCCTGTCACCCTGCGCTCCGCCTCGCTGCTGCTGCGCAGCGCGCCGGTGCAGGACCTGGGGTTTCTGGGCAGCCTGGTGAAGCAGGTGGTGGGCTCGCCGGTGACGTACATCATGCGCGCGGTGCTCTCGCGCCCCGGGCAGCCGGAGGTGCAGGGAGTGATGGAAGTCACGCTGGATGAGGGCTGAGGAGACGGGTATGTCCGCGATTCGAGGTGTGCCGTGAACGCCTCGCTGCTGCGAGAGGTGCACCACGTTCCAGGAGTGCGCGGCTGGGTGCGCAAGCAGGTGCTGCGCTCGGTGGCGCGCGTGGTGGAGTGGACGACGAAGCTGCCGGGGCGCGGAGTGAACGTCTCGAAGGTGAACGAGTGGCTGTGGGTGGGCGGCTCAGTGCCGCGCTCGCAGTACCGGGTGCTGGCGGCCCAGGGCATCACCGCCGTCATTGATTTGCGCGCCGAGCGCTGTGACGACCGGGCGGCGCTGGAGGCGCTGGGGCTGGAGCTGCTGCACCTGCCGGTGCCGGACCACTACCCGCCCTCGGTGGAGCAATTGATGAAGGGCGTGGAGTGGGCGGTGCCACGGCTGAAGGCGGGGGGCCGGCTCTTCACGCACTGCGAGCACGGCGTGGGGCGCGGGCCGCTGATGGGGCTGGCGGTGATGGTAGCGCAGGGCGCGCAGGCGACGGCGGCGTACCGGGCGCTGCGGCAGGCGCGCTGGCAGGCGACGTTGAATGATAGACAGCTGGGGGGACTGGCGGACTTCGCGGCCGCGTGGGCGGCGAGAGCAACCCCCTCCAGCTCCACAGGTACGTGAGGAGACACTTCCACTGGACGAGGGATCTGCAGCGTCCAGCCGGTTCCTTGATATGAGGTCGAGCGCTATGAGCCGTCCCTATCTCCGACACCAAACAGGCCGCATGTTCGAGAACAACTTCCTCGAGGCATGCTCGAAGGTCCACCCCTCGATTCCGTTCCTCTTCTACATCCCGCTCACGTTGGGCTTCTTCGCGTGGGCGCTGTACGGCGGGAAGACGACGGTGGGGATGAGCGCGCTCTGCGTGCCGCTGGGGGTGTTGACGTGGATCGGCATGGAGTACTCGCTGCACCGCTACTTCTTCCACTGGGAGGGCAACGGCCCCTTCACCCGGCGGGTGCATGAGATTGCCCACGGCTACCACCACAAGTACCCGGACGACGCGAAGCGGCTGGTGATGCCGCTGGGCGCGAGCATCCCGGTGGCGCTCGTGCTCAGCGGGCTGCTGTGGCTGCTGGGCCACCCGGCGCAGACGATTCCGTACATGATTGGCATCGTCTGGGGCTACCTGGCCTACGACTTCATCCACTGGTCCACGCACCACCGCACGCCGCGCACGGCGTGGGGCAAGGCGCTGCGCTCGCACCACATGGCGCACCACTTCGCCACGCCGGACCGCAACTTCGGCATCAGCAACATGTGGGTGGACGTGCTGGTGGGCAGCGGCGGCCGGCGCACCAAGCGCACCGAAGAGGTGGCCTCCGGCGTAGCGGAGTAACCGGGCCGTCCGCGGCGAGGGGAGGACGGGCGGCCCGGCTCAGGGCGCCACCCGGAGCTCCCTGCCGAACCGGGACTGGTAGCGGGCCTTGAGCTCCTCCAGTCCCTTCTTGTCTCCCAGGCGCTGCTCGACCGAGGCCAGCCTGGCCCAGGCCGCCTCGAACTTGTCGTCCAGCTCGATGGCGCGGGCCAGGGAGCTGCTCGCGTCCTTCCACCGGCCCTCGGAGGCGGCGACCGTGCCCAGGATGTACCGCGGATACACAGCCTCCGCGAAGGCCTTGGCGGCCGCCGTGCACGCGCTCTTCACCTTGGCGAGGCTCGTACCGCGGCTCTGCAGGTGGCAGGTGAGCAGGGCCGGACCGGGGGCCCCGGGGAACGCCTTCTCGAGCTGCTGGATGTGGCCCTTCGCCTGCTCGAGCCGCCGTCCGTCAATCTCGGTCTGGGCCTCGCGCACCGCGGCGACGTACTCGTGCTCCCGCTCGAAGGGGATCTCCTGGCTGCCGGCGGGCAGGCCCGTCCAGCGGCGCAGGCGCGCGCAGTCGGAGAGGAGCTCCGCGGCGGCGGCCATCGTGGAGATGTGAGCGGCCACGCGCTCCGCCCCCGAGCAGGTGTCCGCCTGCTGGTAGAGCCCGGCGAGGTAGAGCCACGTGCCCGCCTCGGTCTTGCCTCCCGCGAGCCCCGTCTCCGCCCGGCCCAGCGCCTCGAGGGCGCCGCGACGGTCGTCCTGATCAATCAACGCGTGGCCGAGCAGGAGGAAGAGATCCGGCTGCACGCCCGCGAGCTGGGTGGCGGTGCGACAGGTTGAGACAGTCTCGGGAGCCTTGGGAGCGCGCCGGTGCGCGAGGTAGCAGGCCATCTGCTGAACCTGGACATCCTTCGGGTAGCGAGGAATCAAGGGCTCCAGCACCTGGGCCGCGCGCTCCAGGTTGCCCGAGTGCTCATACTGGACGGCATCGTTGAAGCGGCGCGCGTCCGCGACGGAGAGCTTGTCGCTGGGAGCCGCCCCCCCCGTGCCGCCCAGCAGCTCCTCGGCGGTGGCCAGCGCATGATCCCGCTCCTGGGCATTCCACGCCGCGGCGGAGGAGCGGTTGACCTCCTCGCGGTACGCCTTGGCCCACGCCGCGCGGCCCTCGGCATCCTTGGCGTCGCGGTGCTGGAGGCTGGCCTGGATGATGCGGATGGACTCTGGAGAGAAGCTGGACTGCGACGCGTGATAGACGGGCGACATCACCCAGTCGTTCGAGCGCTCGTGAAAGGCTCCGAGGGTGTGGGCCCACTCGTGCAGCAGCACGGAGATCTCCTTGTGCAGCCGCCGCTCGCTGAAGAGGCTCTCCCGCTCGTCCATCGAGAGCTTGTCGAGCGTCTGGGTCAGCGCCTGGACCTCGGCGACGGAGTCCATGCCGCGCAGGACGAAGTGGCGGCTGAAGTAGGCGCCCATGCCGAGCTGATCCTGCGTGGCCGCGAAGACCTGGAGCGAGGAGACGAAGCCCACCACCCAGTCCACGTCCTTGCCAGAGTCAGTGGAGACGAGCTCCTCGAGCGCCGCGTGGAGATCACTGGAGCGCTGGGGCCGATCCCAGGTGCGCAGCGACTCCACCTCCAGGCGCACCCCGAACTGGGGCCCGAGGACGGAGTTGGCGCGCTGCACCTGGTTGAGGATGCGCTTCTCCCAGGTCCGCGCCTGGGCCTGGTAGTCCGCGTCGGCATAGACGCGGAGCTTGAAGACGCGGAGCTGCTGGGGAGGCTGCTCGGCGGCCACGGGGGTGGGGGTGGCCTCCACGGCCGCCGGCCTCAGGGTCTTCGCGTAGTCCCGCTGGATGTCCTTTTCCGTGCGGCAACTGGTGAGCACCACGAGGAGCAGGAGGCCGAGGAAGGATCGCATGCGTGAGCTGGATTCGTAGCATAGGGGCGAGAGCGGCTGGAATTCGCCCGCGGGGCGGAGGGACCGTCGCAGGGCTGCGTATGAGCTGGCGGGAGAGTGCGTCCGTGCCTCCATGAATGCCCCGAGCCAGCCCACCTCGGACGACCCGCGATGATCCTTCACAGCCGCCTTGGGGGCCCAGATTGTCTCTCAGCAACGGGCATGCCAGCATCACCGCATGCTCCAGTTCACGCAGTGGCGGAACCGCCTTTGTGTCCTGACCGCTGCCGCCAGTCTAGGGTGCTCGTCTTCCAAGACCATCGCTCCCGACCCGGAGGAGGTGGATGCCGACATCGCGCGTCCGTCTCCTGGGGAGCCACTGCTGGAGAGCATTCCGGGCCCCATGCTGGGCCCATTCGACTCCCGTTCGGAGGCATTACTCGCAGCCTGCAGGAAGATCTTCACGAAACCTCATTCAAGCGCCGGAAGAAACCCTCCTCCAAGCGCCCTCCGGGAGGAGCAGGAGGCGTTTCGTTTGCGCAGGCGAGTCGCAAGTGAATATTGCGCCTGGATGTACTACACGCCAGATACAAAATACGAGATCAGTCTTCTGACAGATCAAACACCCCCTGATCCTACAGGGGAAGACAAGCGCTGCATTCTTCCCCCTTCAGTGCAAGACCATCGCTACCCACCGGAGAGCATCCAATACATTGTTGCCCTTCACAATCATACGTTCGACAGGCGGATTTCCGAGAAAGACATACTCTTCATCGTGAACCAAGGGAAAGCACATGGCTTTGAACCCAAGTCAAAAGATGGCAACCCGCTGCTATCCGTCGTCGCGTTCTTCTCGACCGAGCACGAAAATCCAACCTGCGACGGCTTTTATGCCTATTCGCCCTATACCGGCAAGATACTAAAGTGGACCCGAGAGGGCAGACGTTGGAGTTGCACGCAGACGCATATCGTCCAATGGCTGAAGCGTGATTCGTCGGATGTGCCCGTCGCCAAGGAAGAGCAAGCTCCTTGTCCCCCAATGGGTGTGCCATGAAAAAGCTGCCACTCCTGACCGTTCTTTTCCTCACCACCTGTGTGCGGAGCCAAGTCTTTCCCCCATCGAGACCACAATATGATGAATCCATCAAATTCCCGAAGACTTTCCTTTCGGGCGGGGTGCCCACCGGCAAACCCCACGAGAATCTACTCATTGATGGCGCGATAGCCCAAGCCGTAATGATTGTCGCCAAAGACTTCATCCCCCCTCCTTCCAAGAACTTCCCCTGTTGGACCAAGCCATCCGACTTTTTCTTCAGCGTGATTCGCCAAGACAACATCATCTTCGTCGAGATCTCCCCGAACTACTTTGCTGAAGGATGTGAGCTAAAACCCGCGCCGTTGGACTGGGGCGCCAAATACGCCATCAGCGTCGATGGTCACATCCTCAGGCGGGCCCCCAGCGATGAGCCTGATGAGCCCGGGGAGGAGATTCCCTCTCCATCGTCCCCGGATGCAGGCGAGAACGGCGACGGAGGATATCGCCGCCTATACGATCTCCCCGATCTCGTGCCTATGATATCGGGACCTGTGGACAATCCGCCCTTCTTCACACGTCCAGAGTGGATGGCTGAGCATCACTGGCCCCTGTTACCCTACTCGCCTCCTGATGGAGGCACTCCGGATGGAGGTACTCCCGATGGAGGTCTTCACACGGAGGGCGGCGCTCCAGCGCCTCCCTCCAGGTAACCGACTGACTTGCAGCTGAGAACCATCAGGGCGCCGCACAACAGCGCCAGGAGCTTCGTAGGCAGGGAGCGCATGGCTCGAAGCCTCCACAGAAGGGAGCCAGGGAGGCTGCGCTCGGGAGGATGACAG
>NZ_JBJMQP010000078.1:0-45387 GCF_045802625.1 Hyalangium sp.
CCCGGACAAGCTGGGCCGGGAGCTGGCGCAGCTCTTGTCCGAGCGGGAGCCGGCAGAGCGTGGGCCGTTCTTCACGAATGTCGCGTCCCTGTTTCCCAAGGCCGCGCTGCCCACGCTGGCGGAGCTGAAGGGCCAGGACCGGGAGGCCTTGCTGCGCGCCGTCGTCCAGATGGCCAAGGCCGCCGAGGGCATGGAGCCGGATCTCCTGGCGATCTGCGAAACCCTGCGCGCCACCCCCTACGGCCATCACTTCGAGGGGCTGCCCACCGAGCCCGCCACCCGCGAGCACGAGTTTCCGGAGGGAGAGGACAGCGTGGACGGCGATACGCAGGAGGTGGCCCTCCCCGAGGACGATGAAGCGTCCTGGACGGAGCAGGTGCCTCCTGATGCGGAGGCCGTGGCCCAGCGAGCGCTCGTGCTCGGGGGGCTGCTGCGGCGGCTCTTGCTGGAGGAGCGGCTCGGGAAGGTGAAGGATCCGGCCGCCAAGGAGGAGATCCTCCGGCTGCAACGGTGGATGGATGAAGAAGGGCTCTTCAGCACCCTGGGCGTCGCGGACATCGAGCTGCTCGAAGCCGAGCCGGGGACCTGGCTCCCGGACCATCGGCAGTCGGTGGCGTGGCTCGCCGAGGAGCTGCAGTGGCTCCTCTGGGCGTTGAAGCAGCAGAAGCCACCGCCCTTCGAGGCCCGCGTGGAGACCGCGCCGCTGCTGGAGCCGTTGCCGTTGCTGAAGGATCCCCAGCCCTTCCTGGAGTCCGCCGACCGGCGCCCTCTCGATGAGGTGCAGGCGCAGCGCGACCTCTGGCAGCTGATCGTCGAGTGCGCCCGGTACGAGTCACTGGCCCGGGGGATCGCGGCGGATCCGACGCTGGCCGAGGGAGATCCGGATCTGCCGATGCTGCTCGAGTCCGCCGAGGAGGTGGGCTTCGATCGCAGGGGCGTCTCCTCGAAGCAGGGGAAGGCCCAGGCCACGGTGGAGGGCCTGCGCCACTGGTCCCGCCACGTCGTCACCGAGCTGCAGCAACAAGGGCTGCTGCCCGGCAAGCCCGGCGAGGGGCTCGGCTTCCAGGGCAAGCGCCTGCACGAGCTGGACGAGAACACACTGGCCCTCCTGCTCTCGCTGGCGCACGTACGCTTCCAGGCCTTGGAGTGGCTTGCCGCGGGAGGAGCCGCCCTCCCCGAGGGAGAGGAAGAGGTGGGGTGACGTCCCTCCGCCCCGGGGCTCAGGCGGGCCGGGCGCAGAGGCTCCAGAGCAGGCGCTCGATGACGAGCTTCCCGCTGGCGGAGGACTTCAGCTCCAGGTCCGCCTCCGCGCAGTGGACCAGCGCGCGCAGCAGCTCCCGGCGCTCGTAGCGCGCCGCGGCCTGCATGCTCAGGAACGCGGCGTAGGGGTGCGGCACACGGCCCTTGGCCGCCTTCATCTCCTGCTCGATCTTCGGGAAGATGCGCGACTTGAAGTCATCGAACCCGCGCGGCGGCGAGCCCTTGGCGTACTGGCCCATCCGCTCGTGGTTCTCCAGCAGCCCGCGCACGATGGAGGCCACCGCGCCCAGCAGCTGCAGCGCGTGCGTGCCCTGCCCCATCGCGTCCTCCGCGTAGCCCAGCGCGCCCTTCAGATCGCGCTTCTGGAGCGACTCGGACAGCTCGAAGTACTCCTCCTCGCGCGCGTGGTGCACCAGCAGCGCCACGTCCGCCACATCGATGGTGGGGTTGTCTCCGGCGTAGACGGCCAGCTTCTCCAGCTCCGACTGGAGCAAGCGGATGTTGCCGCCCACCCGCTCCTTGAGCTGCTCCAGCGCCCCCTTGCCCAGCTTCTTCTTGAAGGGCGCCAGGAACTCGTGGGCGATCTCCGAGAGATCCAGATCCTTGTGCCGCGCGGCCACCTTGCGCTCGACGAGGTGGCCCTCGTCCTTGGCGAACTTGAGCAGCGGGCTCTTGGCGTCCACGTCCGTGGCGGCCAGCACCAGCGCGTGCCCCTTGGGCAGCCCCTTCTGCAACAGCTCCAGCAGCGCCGAGGCGTCACCCTCGGGCGCGGTAATCCGCTCGTCCCGGCAGAACGCGGCGGCCTCCTTGAGGAAGGCGAGATCCACCTCGGCCAGATCCACGTCCAGCTCCGACTTCCACTCGTCCACCGAGGGCGCGCCCGGAGCCGTCAGATCGAGCTGATCCACGCCCCAGCCCGCCCGCGCCGCCAGCGCCAGCAACCGGCGTGCGCCCTCCTTGCGCTTGCCCGCCTTCCACGCCTCGCGCGCCTTGCCGAGCGCGTCGCCTCGCCCCTTCTTGGGCGCGAGGAACTCGGGGTCGCGCACCAGCACCACCTTGCGGCCTGGGAACAGCGGCATGGTGGCCAGCTCCTGCGCCACCTCGCGCGGGGAGGCCGCGTCCAGCACCGCGAAGTTCAGCCCCATGGACGCATCCGGCACGAGCGCCTTCACCAGCTCGTCCGCGCCCTTGCGCACCAGATACTCCTCGCCCCAGAGCAGGTACAGCGGCGCCACCTTCCCCGCCTTCACCTCCGCCAGCACGTCATCCATCTCCGCGCTCACCAGACCTCCCTCATCCGCAGCTCGGGCTGCCGCCACATTTCCAGGAGCCGCGCTCCCCGGCAGCCAGCCGAGGCGCACCCGGGCGTGTATCTCCGGTCGAGCCGCGAGCGTCAACCACGGCTTCGATTAGGTTCGCCAAGAGTTCACCCACGCGTCTACATTGGGGCGGAGAGGGGACCTCCAGAATGAATGACCTGTTGTCGAAGACGTTGCCGGACCTCCTGCGGGATCTGCCCGGCTTCCGGCTCTTTGCCATCTGTATCTTCGTGCTCGCCATCAAGATGTACGTGCTCGGGGGCATGACGGCCTTCACGCGCGCCAGGCTCAAGGTGTTCTTGAACCCGGAGGACGCCAGAGGCCTCGACACGGCCAACGCCGAGCACCCCGACGTGTCGCGCTATCTGCGCGCCCACCGCAACGATCTGGAGAGCATCCCGCTGTTCTTCACGCTCGGCCTCGTCGCCGTGCTGATCGGCGCGCCGCTGCTCGGCATGCAGATCTGCTTCATCGTCTTCACGGTCGCGCGGCTGCTGCACACGGTCGTGTACCTGAGGTCGCTCCAGCCGTGGCGCACCCTGAGCTTCGCGATCGGGACGACCTGCAACACGGCGTTGGGGGTGATGATCCTCATCCGCGTCTTCAGCTGAGCCGGGGGCGCCCGGCCCACTCCGAGCGCCTACCGGACCTCCCGCATCAGCAGCTCGAGCAACATCCGCTCCAGTTGGAGCCGGGGCGAGCCGTTGCGCGCGATGCCACCCAGCGCGCGCTCGATCAGGTAGCCGCGGCGGTGCAGCTCCGCCTCGGAGGCGCGGGCCGCCGTCTCGCTCGCCAGTTGCTTCAGATCCAGGTTCGCCAGCCCCTCACCGCCCGCCTTCAGCAGCGCCACGTCCCGCGTCCAGAGAGACAGGAGGGCGAGCGCTTGCTCGGCGTCCTCCCGAGAGCCCCCGTACTCCTCCGCGAAGCGCAGCACTGGCAAGGCATCGTCCGGCCGGAGCGCCTCGAACCGGGTGATGATCTCCTTGCGCTGGGCCAGCCCGTCCACATCGAGGCTCAGCGCCCGCCCCAGGCTGCCGCCGGCCATGACCGCGGCGAGCGCGGCCGTCTGCGGATCCAGCTTGCGCTCCTGCTGCACGCGCTGGGCGACGAGATCCACCGGCAGCGGGGCGAAGTGCACCTTGCTGCAGCGGCTGCGGATGGTGGGCAGCAGCTTGTCCATCGCGGCGGCGATGAGGATGAGCGTGGTGTCCGCCGGCGGCTCCTCCAGCGTCTTGAGGAAGGCGTTCTGCGCCGCCTCGTTCATCCGGTGCGCGGAGGTGATGAGCGCCACCTTGCGGCGAGACTCCAGGCCGTGCAGCGACAGGCGCTCCTGCAGGCCGCGGATCTGCTCCACACGGATGTCGCGGCTGGGCGTGCCCGTGAAGTCCGAGCGCCCCGCCAAGCCGCGCGCCACGCGCTCCTCCTCCGGCATCACCCACGTCACGTCCGGGTGGAGCCCCTTCGCCACCCGAAGGCAGCTCGCGCACTTGCCGCACCCCACCTCGGGCTGCTCCGGGCAGGTGAGCGCCTGAGCGAGCCCCACCGCGGCGAGCTCCTTGCCCACGCCCTCTGGCCCAGCGAACAAGTAGGCGTGATGCAGGGTGCCGCTGCGAAGGGCCGCCTGGAGTGCATCAATCGCGCGGGGCTGTCCGACCACCGAGGCCAGCGTCATGGTGCGTGTATGTCCGCTCGCGCTCCAGGCGTCAACCGCCAGCTTGACCCTCGTGGAGCGGCTCGGTCAGAGTTTCCATGCCTTGCTTCCTTTCCTGCAGAGCAATCTCTCCCTGGTCGTCGGCGCCTTGCTGCTGATCGTGCTCTTCGGGGCACGCTCCGCCAGCTCGGATAAGGAGTTCCGGCGAGACCTGCGCGGCGCGTTCCGCTTCCTGAGCGCCTTCCTCATCCTCCGCGTGGTGGCGTGGGCGCTGGAGAAAGAGGATCCAGCCAGCTCGCTCGTGCGCTGGGCGCGCGTGGGGTGGATGCTCACGTTCACGTTCGGAGTCATCCGCGCGTGCGTGGCGCTGGCGCTCAAGGCGGTGCGCATGCGCTCGCCCGCGGCGACACCGAAGATCCTCCGGGACGTCATCGGCTTCGTGCTGTACGGGCTGTCGGCGCTGCCCATCCTCCAGACGCAGCTCAACCTGGACCTGAGGGGCCTGCTGGCGACCTCCGCGGTGCTGTCGGTGGTCATCGGTCTGGCGCTCCAGGAGACGCTGGGCAACCTGTTCGCGGGCCTGTCGCTGCAGCTCGAGCGGCCGTACCAGGTGGGTGACTGGATCCGCATCAAGGAGCACACCGGGCGCGTGGTGCAGATCGGCTGGAGGGCCACGCGCATCCTCACCACGAAGCGCGAGAGCATCACCCTGCCCAACAGCATGGTGGCCAAGGAGATCGTGAAGAACTTCTCCTATGGCTTCGAGCCGATCGCGATCGATCTCGAGCTGGGGCTCTCGTACGACGCGCCGCCCAACCAGGTGAAGGCGGCGGTGCTGGAGGTGATGGCGGAGGTCCCCACCCTGCTCCAGGACCCGAAGCCGCAGTGCCGGACGTGGGCGTATGACGCGTCCTCCATCCGCTACCAGCTGCGGCTCTGGGTGGCGGACTTCGCCCAAGCCGACAGCACCATGGAGGACCTGTACACGCGGCTCTGGTACCGGCTGAAGCGCGAGAACATCGAGATCCCCTTCCCGCAGAACGTGGTGCACCTGCGCAACGAGACCGCAACCAAGGCCGAGTTCTCCTCCGAGACGGTGATGGAGCTGCTGCGGGCGGTGGACCTGTTCACGCTGCTGATGCCGGAGGAGCTGGATCGGCTGCGCCGGGACCTGGTGGCGCGGCGCTTCGGCAAGGGCGAGCGGGTGATCGAAGAGGGCGAGGAGGGGCACACCTTCTACCTGCTGGTCTCGGGCGAAGTGTCCGTGCGCACGGACAAGGGGCACGAAGTGACGCGGCTGAGCCGAGGCAGCTACTTCGGCGAGATGTCGCTGCTCACGGGCGAGCCCCGCGCGGCCACGGTGGTGGCGGTGCAGGACTCGGTGCTGCTGGAGCTGGACCGGCCGGCGTTCGCGCGCATGTTCGTGACGCACCCGGGGCTGGCGCGGCAGCTCTCGGCGCTGCTGGCCCAGCGGCGTACTCAACTGCGCGCGGTGGCGGAGTCCAGCGGCGGCGGTTCGGATCCAGCACCCGAGGCCAACCGCATCCTCGGCCGGCTGCGGCAGATCTTCAGCCTGGCCGCCCAGGACTGAGCCAGGGGGGGAGGCCACGGTTGCGGCTGGCTCCAAGATTCGGGAATGTACCGCCCGCGGAGTGCCGCTCCTGGCATTCCTCTCTGGAGATCTTCATTGAAGCTCTATCAAAGCCCTTTCTCCTCTGCTTCCTTCAAGGCCCGTGCGGTCGTCTTTGAGCTCGGCCTGCCCTGCGAGATGGTCGACGTCTCCCTGACCAAGGGCGAGCAGAAGTTGCCCGCGTTCCTCGCGATGAACCCCAACGGCAAGATCCCCGTCCTCGAGGACGACGGATTTCATCTCTGGGAGTCCAACGCCATCATCTGTTACCTGGCCGCCAAGAAGCCCGAGGCTGGGCTGCTGCTCACCGATCCGCGCGGCATGGGGCAGATGCACCAGTGGCTCCAGTGGTATGCGACGACCCTCAACCCCTCCACCACGGAGGTCATGATGGAGACCGTCTACACGCGGTTCACCAACCGCCCGAAGGACGAGCAGAAGTACGCCGCCGGCCTGGAGAAGGTCCGCCGGGATCTCGGCGTGCTCGAGAAGTCCCTCGCGGGCAAGGAGTACCTCTGCGGCAAGCTCACCGTCGCGGACTTCTCCCTCTCCTCCGCCCTGCTCCAGCGCACCCCCATGGGCTTCAACCTGGACGCCTTCCCGAACGTGAAGGCCTGGCAGGGCCGCATGGAGGCTCGCGAGAGCGTCCGCAAGTCCCTGCCTCCGATGTAACGCAGCGCTCGCTGTCCTTCGGCCGCCTGGGAGCTCAGCGCCCCTGGGCGGCCTTCTTCTCCGAGCCCTTCGCCTCCGAGGGCCTCGGGGCAGGGGCCTTCACGGCCGGGGCCAGCAGCTCCACACGGCCCTCCGGGTAGATCGCCGTGAGCCGATCGCCTCGGATCTCCAGGGCCGCGAGGTGCCGCCCGAAGCCCGTGCTCAGGCCGGTGTCGATAAACAGCGTCCGCCCGCCGAACCGCACGCCAATGCGCCCGTCCTTCGTCGTGGTATGCCCCATCACCATGCGCCTGGCGCCAAAGCGCAGCAGCACCTCGTCCAGCCCCGCGCTCCACTGAGGCTCGGGATCGTTCGCGTAGCCTCGGAACCACAAGGGCCCCTGCGAGTCGGTGCCGCCGCCCGGAGGATGACCCGGGAAGAGATCCTGGCGCACCCAGCGGTTGAGCTCCGCGAGCGTCCGCGCCGGCACCCCGGGCTGGAGCCCCCCGTGCATGAAGAGCGTCCCGTCGATGCGCAGCACCGCGGGACGGCTCCGCAGCCAGCGGCCATAACGGCCCTCGGGGCCAAAGGCGGCGTTGTGGCCCGCGAGCCCTCGCGGCGCTCCAGGCGCATCCGCCACCGGGCTCTGATCCGCGTACGAGGCGAGCTCCTCGGGCGTGACGTAGCGCAGGTCCCCGAGCATGTTCATCACCTCGTGGTTGCCCAGGAGCACGTGGACGCGTCCACCCGCGGCGAGCGCCTCACGCTCCAGCCGCATGAGCAGCTCGTAGCAGTCTCGTGTCCGAGGAGCCCGATCCGCGATGTCCCCCGTCTGCACCAGGTGCGCCTTGCCGCCGCTCCAGTGCCCCTTCTCGTCGATGAGCCCCGCCAGGCGCAGCACCTGCGTCAGCGCGTCCACGTCCCCGTGCACGTCTCCCACCGCGACCACCCGTGCCACCCCCTCGAAGGTGTCTGGCACCGCGTCCTCCAGGCGAGGGGGAGACTCGGGAGCAGCCGCCCAGAGCAGGGGGGCGAGCAGGATCACCCCAGCGGCGAGCCGGGCGGAAGCGGAGACGGGCGGCGAGGAGCGCATGGTCACCTTTTCGAGCTGGTCCAACGGATCGGCAGCGACAGCGATCCCACGACCGAGCACATCATTCGCTTCGTGACAGGGAAAATTCTTGACGCTCGATAAATGCTTCACCAGCGAGGGAGCCCTGAAAATGAGCTTGCTTCCAGCAGTGGACATCCCCGCCCTGCGCCGTCCGGTAGTTCACGTCCTCTTCATTCACAACCCATCGAATGCCCCCTTGGCGGCTTTCCTGAATTGATCGGTAAGCAGCACTCTTCAGGAAACTCTACCAAAGGGGTTCCGCAATGAAGCTGCTGCCAATTGACGAAGCCCTCTGCCGTCGAGTGACCCGCCGGATTCCTTCACCCCGCGTAGCGCTGCTCTGGCTGGCGCTCGGGCTCGCAGGCCCTCTGGCATGCAATCAGATAGAGCCCAGCGAGGAACCTACGTCCGGCTTCTCCGAGAGTCAGGATCTCGAATCTGACAATGGCCTGTCCGCCAACGGCCTGTCCGCCAACGGGCTCTCCGCCAACGGCCTGTCCGCCAACGGCTTGTCCGCCAATGGCTTGTCCGCGGCCAGCTTCAACACCTGGTTCAATCAGAACCCCACCCTGAACGACACGGTGATGCGATACATCGTTCGCTGCGCCGTGCCAGCGAACCAGGTTCGCACCTACAAGAACCCCAAGACGCAGATCACCTACTCCTGGCAGGGTGAGCTGGGCCTAGCTCCGGGCTGGGCCAGCGGACAGCCGGCGAACCTCGCGGAGCAACAGCTGGTCTCGGCGTGCCTGGCCGCCCACGTCAACAAGTTCGGTGTGACGGTGACCCTCTCCGTGCTCGGCAAGGACTCGACGGGGCAGCTCATCCCCTTCACCTGGGATGAGCTGGATACGTACTCCTACAAGGAGGGGTGCTTCTTCGGAAACCTCTTCAATGGCGAGGGTGTCTTCTACGGCGCGGAGGGGCCTCCCCTGCCCGACAACAAGAGCTCGTCGCGGGCCTGTGTGTTGTCGAGTGAGGATCCCACCGTCACCAGCCAGTGCCCTCCCCTCACCTACGCCGGGTCCTGCGCGCAGCTCTGCCAGCCCATCGTCCCCGGGGGCTTCTACGTGGCGTGCACGTGGCACGGCGTCACCTACAAGCCGCTGACGACCCGCGTCCGCCCGAGCGAGATCTACACGTGCGGAGATCACGTCTGTCAGGTCAGCGAGACGTGCAGCTCCAGCCCGGGGACCGGCTGCGAGGCGGACTGCGGCCGCTGCGCCGACTATCAGCGGTGAGGCCGCAGCCTGGAATCGTGGGATGCTGGGGCTCATGCCCACCACGGAACGCACGCTCTACCAATTCCCCGTCTCGCACTACTGCGAGAAGGCCCGCTGGCTGCTCGACGCCAAGGGCCTGCCGTACACCCTCCAGAACCTGATGCCTGGAGCGCACCGCCGAGTGACGAAGCGCCTGGTGGCGACGGGCCGTGGCAGCGTGCCGGTCCTGGTGGACGGAGACGTGACGCTGGGCGACTCCACCGAGATCGCCCTGCACCTGGAGCGCACCTACCCCTCGACTCCACTGCTGCCTCCACCGGGCCCGGAGCGTGACCGGGCACTGGAGCTCGAGGACTACTTCGACGAGGTCGGCGTCCACGTGCGCCGCTGGGCCTATGGCCACATCATCCAGGGCGGGGCGAACCTCGGAGCCCTCATGTTCAGGGAGTACCCCGCGCCCCAGCGCTGGCTCGGGAGGCTGATCGCGCCGCTGATCAAGACCGCCCTTCGGCGCCAGTACCGCATCTATGCCCCGCAGGTGGAGGAGTCCCGGCTGAAGATGCTCGCGGGGCTGGACCGGCTCGAGCGCGAGCTCCAGAACGATCCCTCGCGCTACCTGGTGGGCTCGTCGCTGACGGTGGCGGACATCACCGCGGCCTCGCTGCTCAGCCCCATCGCGCGGCCAGAAGGCTCTCCGTACCCGTCCCGAGCGGACATGCCTCCGCCCAAGGCAATGGCCCAGCTGGCGGAAGAGCTGCGGGCCCGGCCCGCCGGTCAGTGGCTGCTGCGCGTGTATCAGCAGCACCGGCACCGGGCCCAGCCACAGCTACAAGCCGCATGAGCCTCCGCACAGGGAGCGCCGCGGCTCCCCTCGCCGAGGCTCAGCCCTGGTCGCGCATCCGCTCGCGCATGGCCTCGCGCTGCTTGAGCTGCTCCTCTCGCTGCTGGGAGACGAGCTCGCGAGCGCGAGGCTTCTGCTGCTCCGTCAGCACCTTCTCCGCCGCCTCGTAGGCGGCGTTGTCGTTCGCCTCCATCTCTTCAATCGTGGCCCTCAGCTGCGCGAAGCGCTCGTGCGCGCCGCCGCTGTCGGAGCCACCGTGGCCGCCTCGGCCGCCTCCACCGCCCATGTGACCGCCGCCCATTCCACCCCGGCGACCCCCGCCCATTCCTCCCATTCCTCCCATGCCGCCTCCCATGGGGCCACCCATGCCGCCGCCCATTCCACCGCCCATGCCGCCTCCTCCGCCCTCGTCACCTCCTCCCCCATGACTGCCTCCATGACCGCCGCGCTGTCCCCCGGCAGGACGCAGCTCCTCCAGCTTCTTGCGCAGCGGGGTGTTCTTCTCCTGGAGGCCTGCCTCGAGCTCGTCGAGCTGTTTCCCCTGCTCATCGGTCAGCGCCAGCTCCTCACGGTGCTGGAGCAGCAAGGCCACGGACGATGGAAACTCCCGAGGCGGGGCCATCGCCTCCGCGCCAGGGGAGGATTCAGAGGGGGTGGAGTGAGAACAGGCCACCAGGGCGAGAGGAAGTACGAGTCCCGCGAGTCGAAGCGTCATGGATGATCCTCGAGAGCCAAAGCGTGAAGAGTTCAGGCTTGCTTCGGGGCGATGAAGACACGATGACCCGCTTGCTGGTTTCCATTTCCGACGCCTGAAATATTTCGTCATCGTCCGGAAGCATTCCGGACATGAGCGAGCGTCAATGTGATGCTGCGCGACCCGGAGTGATCTCTCTCTCCATGCGGGGGCCGACCAGAACCCCTAAAATCCCTCAAGGGACTCCGGGTCGCGCACCTTCCGCTTCCTCGGAGGCCCGCGAGCGCCGAAGAGGAAATGGAGCGACGTATATGGAGCAGATGACGCGCCCGACAGCCGAGGAAGGGACCATCCAGGCGCTGCTGGTCGAGGATGATGAACGTCTGGCCCGCCTCACCGCTCGCTACCTCCAGGAGCATGGGATCATCGTCACGGTGGCCCGCACCGGACCCGAAGGGCTGGCCGAGGCCAGTCGCCATGCCTATGACGTCGTCCTGCTGGATTTGATGCTCCCCGGCCGCGACGGACTGGAGGTGTGCAGGGAGCTGCGCACGCGCAGCGATGTCCCCATCATCATGGTCACCGCCCGCGGCGAGGAAATTGATCGGGTGCTCGGCCTGGAGACGGGAGCGGACGACTACATCCCCAAGCCGTACTCCTCTCGCGAGCTGCTCGCGCGCATCCGCGCCCTGGTCCGCCGCGTCCGTGGCCACGCGGGCCCCACCACCCAGCCCATCCAGGCAGGCCGGCTGCAGCTCGATCCCCGCAGCCTCACCGCCACGCTGGATGGACGGTCCCTCCCGCTGACGTCCTACGAGTTCGGGCTGCTGCGCGTGCTGGCCGAGCGCGCTGGCCGCGTGCTCAGCCGCGAGCAGATCCTGGACCTGGTCAAGGGCAGCGCGGATGAGGTGTTTGATCGCTCCATCGACGTGCACATCTTCCGCATCCGCCAGAAGATCGAGGAGGATCCGCGCACCCCCAAGCTCCTCAAGACGGTACGCGGCGCGGGCTACATGCTCACCCGGGGTGACGAGTCATGAGCCCGCGGCGCTTCCGCCTGCCCAGCTCCCTGCTCCTGCGGATCTACCTGGTCGGCATCGCCCAGTTCGTCCTCATCGTCACCGTGGTCATCACCACGCGGGATCTCGTCTCCGAGCCGAATCAGAGAAGAGGCCCGGAGCAGTTCATGTCCTACTTCGTCCTCGAGTGGTCCCCGCTCGTGACGCAGCCCGAGGCGCTACAGTCCGCCCTGGACCGGGCAGAGCAATACCTTGGGCAGCATGTGACGATCCGCTCGATGGACGGACAGCTCCTGGCCTCCAACATCTCTCCTCCGTTCGAGCCCCTCTCGTCCGCCACCCTCGAGCAGCTCTCCCTCCAGCACTTCATCAACGACCGGGAGCGGGAGCATCACCGCGTGATCGCCACACTCCCGAAGGATGGACCTCCGGTGGCTTACGCCGTGATCGTCCAGAAGCCGCCTCCCCACCCGCCTCCGCTCAACTTCACGGTGATCATCGGGCTGGTGCTCGGGTGCACGGCCATCACCTCCGTCGCCTTCGCGCGAACCCTGGCCGTGCCCCTCCAGCGGCTGGCCGAGGTGGCGCGCTCCTTCGGCAAGGGAATGCTGGATGTCCGCACGGGCCTGCGCCGGCGTGACGAGCTGGGACAAGTGGCCGTGGCCTTCGACGAGATGGCCGAGCGCATCACCCACCTGCTCCGCTCGCAGAAGGAGCTGATCGCCAACATCTCGCACGAGCTGCGCACGCCCCTGGCGCGCATCCGCGTGGCGCTGGACCTGGCCTCCGAGGGAGACGCGGAGCTGGCGCGTGAGTCACTCGCGGACATCACCACGGATCTGTCCGAGCTGGAGCGGCTGGTGTCGGACGTGCTCACCGCGGCGAAGCTGGATCTCGCCACGGGAGACATACCCGGCGCCACCCCTCCCCTGCGCCGCGAGCGCGTGGAGACGCACGATCTGCTGGACAAGGCCGCCGCGCGCTTCCGGACCACCCGCCCCGGGCACCACCTGGAGGTGAGCGCCGAGGAGCCGCTGCCCACGTTGGATGCGGACCCGATGCTCCTGCGCCGCGCGCTCGACAACCTGCTGGACAATGCGGGCAAGTACTCCGAGAGCGGCACCACCGTCCGGCTCCGTGCGCGAGCCTCGGAGTCAGGGCTCTCGATCGAGGTGGCTGACGAGGGCATCGGCGTCGATGCCAGCGATCTGCCCCACCTCTTCACTCCGTTCTTCCGCAGCGATCGCAGCCGCGCCCGGACCACGGGGGGCGTGGGGCTGGGGCTCGCCCTGGCCCGCCGCATCATCGCCGCACACGGAGGCACCATCACGCTGGAGAGCCAGCCGGGCGTGGGCACCACCGCTCGCATCAGCTTGCCTGCCGCATCGGGGCTCCAGGGCTCCGCCCCCCAGCAGCCGGACAGCCCCAAAGAGGGCGCCCGTCATCTTTCGTAATCCCGCGGAGATTCACCGAAACGAGCAGGTACCTACACCTTTGAGGCATGAGGTCCGTAACCGAACTGCCGCGAAGAGATGAAGCCCCTGCCGTACCCAATCCCCTGCCCGCCGAAGCGGAGCAGCGCAGCTCCCTGCTCCGACGTTGGGGGTGGTGGCTGCTGGCCCTGGCCGTGGTGGCCGCCGCGGGAGTCTGGTGGTCCCAGCGCAAGCCTGCCGAGACCCTCGCCTTCGAGACGACGCCCGTGGAGCGCCGGGACATCCAGTCTCGCGTGACGGCCACCGGCACGCTGTCCGCCCTGGTGACCGTGCAGGTGGGCAGCCAGGTGTCCGGCCGCGTCCAGGAGATCAACGTCGACTACAACTCGCCCGTGAAGAAGGGGCAGGTGATCGCCCGGATTGATCCCCAGCTCTACGAGGCGGCCCTGGAGCGAGCCCGCGCCAACGTGCTCGCCGCGAAGGCCAACCTGCAGAAGGCGCGCGTCGGGTTCCAGAACGCCCATCGCCAGCAGGAGCGCTCCAAGGAACTGCTCGACAAGCGCCTCATCTCCCAGGCCGAGCAGGACACCGCCGACGCCACCGCCGAGGCCGCCCAGACGGATGTGTCCTCGTCCGAAGCCGCCCTGGCCCAGGCCCAGGCGTCGCTCAATGAGGCCCAGGTCAACCTCAAGTACACCACCATCATCTCTCCCACGGACGGCATCGTGATCTCCCGCAGCGTGGACGTGGGGCAGACGGTGGCGGCCTCGCTCCAGGCGCCCACGCTGTTCACCATCGCCGAGGACCTACGGAAGATGCAGGTGGACACCAGCGTCGGCGAGGCGGACGTGGGGCGGTTGCAGCCGGGCCAGCACGCCACCTTCACGGTGGACGCCTTCCCGGGCGAGCGCTTCGAGGGCGTCATCCGGCAGATCCGCAACGCCGCCCAGACGGTGCAGAACGTCGTCACCTACGACGCCGTCATCGACGTGCAGAACCCGGACCTCAAGCTCAAGCCCGGCATGACGGCCAACGTCACCATCGTCACGGACCAGAAGTCCGACGTGCTCGCCGTGCCCAACGCGGCGCTGCGCTTCCGGCCCGCGACCCCGGTGGCTCAATCGGGTGGACGGACGCCCGGTGCGGGGGCGACAGGGGGCGCGGGGGGCGCAGGGGGCGCAGGGGGAGCAGGGGCCGCTGGCGCCAGGACGCCGGGCGGACGGCCAGATGCGACTCGAATGATCTTCGTGCTGCGGGAGGGCCACCCCGCTCCCGTGCCCGTGAAGACGGGGCTGTCGGATGGCGCCGTGACAGAGGTGCAGGCGGGTGAATTGCACGAGGGAGATCCCATCATCACCGCCCAGGCCGGAGGCGCGCAGAGCCCGCAGGGCTCGCAGCCTGGAGGCGCGGGGCAGCGGCCCGGCGGAGGCATGGGGTTGCGTCGAGGCCCGTTCTAGCCAGGGCGTGAGGAGAGAGACATGGATGGCAATGGCAAGCCGGCGCTCGTCGAGCTGCGCGGCGTGAGCAAGATTTATCGAACGGGAGACGTGGAGGTCGCCGCGCTGCGCCAGGTGGACTTCTCCGTGGAGGCGGGGGACTTCGTCTCCATCATGGGCGCCAGCGGTTCGGGCAAGTCGACCTTGATGAACATCCTCGGCTGCCTGGACCGCCCCACCACCGGGCAGTACCTGCTCCAAGGCGTGGACGTGTCGCGGCTGGACAAGAGCGCCCTCGCGGGCATCCGCAACCGCACCCTCGGCTTCGTCTTCCAGAGCTTCAACCTGCTGTCACGCACCTCGGCGCAGGAGAACGTGGAGCTGCCCCTGCTCTACGGGGGTGTCTCGGCTCGCGAGCGGCGCAGGCGGGCGCGGGAGGCGCTCGAGCGCGTGGGACTGGGCGCACGCCTGGATCACCACCCCCGCCAGCTCTCTGGTGGACAGCAGCAGCGCGTGGCCATCGCTCGCGCGCTGGTGAACCGGCCTCCGATCCTTCTGGCCGACGAGCCCACCGGCAACCTGGACTCGCGCACCACCGTGGAGGTGATGTCCCTGTTCCAGGAGCTGCGCCGCGAGGGCCTCACCATCATCATCGTCACCCACGAGATGGACGTGGCCAGCTACACCGAGCGGCTGGTGGTCGTGCGAGACGGCCGCATCCGCTCCGATCAGCGGCAGGTGGCTCAGCCCGCCGTGCTCCCCGAGCTGGAGGAGGCCGCGCCATGAACGTCCTGGAGACCCTCCGGCTGGCCATCCGCTCGCTGGTGCGCAGCAAGACGCGCTCGGTGCTCACCGCGCTGGGCGTCATCATCGGCGTGGGCGCCGTCATCGCCATGGTGGCCATTGGCGACGGCGCACGCGCCAACGTGCAGCAGGTGTTCACCTCCATGGGCACCAACCTGCTCATCATCCTGCCCGGCTCCTCCACCTCGGGCGGCGCGCGAGGCGGCTTCGGCAGCGCGCCCACCGTCACCTGGGAGGATCTGGATGCCATCCGCACCCAGGTCCCCAGCGTGCACGCCGCCGCTCCCGAGCTGCGCTCCTCCACCTCCGTGGTGTCCGAGGATCAGAACTGGACCACGAGCGTGGTGGGCACCACGCCGGACTTCTTCGACGTGCGCTCCTGGCCGGTGGCCCTCGGCTCGCGCTTCACCTCCACGGATGCCGAGGTGGGCTCCAAGGTGGCCGTGCTCGGCAACACCGTGGCGGAGAAGCTCTTCGGCCCGGGGGCCGATCCGGTGGGCCAGGTGATCCGGATCAAGAAGACGCCCTTCACGGTGATTGGCGTCGCCGGGAAGAAGGGCCAGTCCCCCGTGGGCCAGGACTTCGATGACACCGTCTTCATCCCCGCCAACACCTTCCGCCGCCAGGTGCAGTCCCAGAGCCTGGGCGCGTTCATCTCCGGCATCATCTACGTGCAGGCGGAGGCCTCCGCTGGCACCGCCAGGGCCCAGGAGGACATCACCCAGCTGCTGCGCGAGCGTCACCGGCTCGCCGAGGGCGCGCCCAATGACTTCGACATCCGGGATCTCTCCGAGCTGGCCGCCGGGCAACAGCAGAGCACCCAGACGTTGAGCCTGCTGCTGGCCTCCATCGCCGCCGTGTCCCTGCTGGTGGGCGGCATCGGCATCATGAACATCATGCTGGTCAGCGTCACCGAGCGCACCCGGGAGATCGGCGTGCGCGTGGCGGTGGGCGCCCGGCCTCGGGACATCCTGGCCCAGTTCCTCGTCGAGGCGCTGACCCTGTCGATGCTCGGCGGAGCCATTGGCGCGGGGCTCGGCGTGAGCGTGGCCCGGCTGCTCGCGTCGCAGTTCCAGTGGCCCCTGCTGGTCCGCCCGGACGTCATCATCCTGGCGCTCGGCTTCAGCGCCCTGGTGGGTGTGGGCTTCGGCCTCTACCCCGCTCGCAAGGCCAGCCAGCTCGATCCCATTGACGCGCTGAGGTACGAGTAGCGAGTTGTTTACAAAGGCACATCGCCGGGGAGAGCCCTCCCCTCGCGCTTGGGCGGCGCTTTAGGCATTCTGGAGCCAAATGGGGGGAGGTCTCCAGACATGCACGCAAGCTCTTCAGGAATGACGGGGGTCGGGGCTCCTGCTCCGTATGGAACACCCCTGCGCGGCCGCCGGTTTGCCTGGGGCCAGAGGCTGCTGAACCTCTTTCTGAGACAGGATCAGCGCTCCTCCCGTCCGGATGAGCTCAGCCGTTACCGGATCGTGACGATCGCCGCGCTCACTCAGCTGCCGATGAGCGTGCTCTATCTGGCCTCCATGCTGTCGGTGCCAGGGACCGGGTTCCAGCGCACCCTGGCCTCCGTCTGCATCGTCGCCTATGGGATGACCCTGGTGCTGGTGCGCACGAGCTCCTCTCCGCTGTACCCCAGCCTGCTGCTGTGCTCGATGCTGACGAGCGCCTATATCTCCGCGGGCCTGTACATGGGCAACCCCATGGCCGCCACGCACGTGGCGGCGACCCTCATCCCCCTGCTGGCGTTCTTCCTGCTGGGCTCGCGCGGAGGCCTGATCTTCTCGATCATCATGGGGCTGTACGCCCTGGTGCTCCAGCCGCTCGTCATGGCGAAGTTCGATCTGTGGAGCTCCACCGTCAGCGGTGGCCAGGCGATCACCGGCAACCTCTTCGCGGCCCTGTGCATCATCGGCGTCTGGGCGCTCAGCTTCACGCACAGCCGGGCGCGGGATAAGGCCCAGCGGGCGCTCGAGCAGACGCTGAAGGAGCTGCGCGACGGAGAGCACAAGCTGTCCAGCGTGCTGGAGAGCACCGACGACATCGTCTGCTCCATCGACCCGCAGGGGCGCCTGCTGACGAGCAACTCGGCCCACCGCCGGTGGTTCTCCCTCATCTTCGGGCAGGCCCCGCGGCTGGGCGAGCCGCTCGCCGTCCCCAGCTTCTTGGAGCGGCACCCCGAGTTCACGCAGCAGTTTGCCCGGGCCCTCCAGGGCGAGCGGGTGCGCATCGAGGCCGTCTATCCGCAGGGAGACTCGAGCACCGCGTTCGAGTTCTCCTTGAATCCCATCACCGACGAGCAGGGCCAGATCGCCGGGGTGACGATCTACGGGCGGGACGTGACCGCCCGCCGGCAGGCCGAGGCCCGCCTGAGCGAGCTGCACCGCAACCTGCTGGAGACCTCGCGCAAGGCGGGCATGGCGGAGATCGCCACCGGGGTGCTCCATAACGTGGGCAACACCCTCAACAGCGTCAATGTCTCGGCCACGCTCGTCGTGGAGCGGCTGCACGGCTCGCGGGTGCCAGGGCTGCTCCGCGCCACCGAGCTGCTGCGGGACAAGGCCCCGGAGCTGGACACGTTTCTCACACGTGACGAGAGGGGGCGCGTGCTGCCAGAGTACCTCCTGGCCGTCTCACGGCAGCTCGCGGAGGAGCAGGCAACGATGTTGGCGGAGCTCAAAGCGCTGACGAAGAATGTCGACCACATCAAGTCCGTGGTGCGCATGCAGCAGGAGCACGCCCGCTTCGTGGGCATGGTGGAGCAGGTGACGCTGCCCGAGCTGCTGGATGACGCGCTGCGCCTGCACGCCACCTCTTTCGAGCAGCTGGGGATCCAGGTCCGCCGGGAGTACTCCTCCTCCCTGCCGCCGCTGCTGGTGGACCGGCACAAGCTGCTGCAGATCCTGGTCAACCTCCTGAGCAACGCGCGCCACGCGCTGCTCGACAGCCAGCGCCCGGACAAGCGGCTCACCCTGCGCGTCGCGCTCCTGCCCGAGGAGCAGGTGAGAATCGAGGTGTCCGACAACGGCCCTGGGATCTCCCCGGAGAACCTTCCGCGCATCTTCAACCAAGGCTTCACGACGAAGAAGAGCGGGCATGGGTTCGGGCTGCATGCCAGCGCGCTGGCCGCCACTGAGATGAAGGGGAGCCTCACGTGCACGAGCGCCGGCCCCGGCCAGGGCGCCACCTTCATCATCGATCTCCCTCTCACCCCCGAGCAGGCCCGCGCATGAGCATGCCCGCCTCGCCCCGTCGCCGCATCCTCATCATCGACGACAACCCCTCCATCCATCAGGACTTCCAGAAGATCCTCTCGACCACGGCGGCCACCACCTCGCTGGATGCGCTGGAGACCGCCCTCTTCGGGGCTCCGCAGGCCCGCGGCGGCGCCACGTACAGCTTCGACGTGGACTCGGCGTCGCAGGGCGCGGAGGGCGTCGAGCGCGTCCGGCAGGCCGCTCGCGAGGGCCAGCCGTATGCCCTGGCCTTCGTGGACATCCGCATGCCCCCTGGCATTGACGGCGTGGAGACCACCGCGCAGCTCTGGCAGGCAGACGAGGATCTGCAGGTGGTGCTGTGCTCCGCCTACGCGGACTACTCGTGGGAGGAGGTGGCGCAGCGGCTGGGCGTCAACCAGCGCCTGCTGATCCTCCGCAAGCCCTTCGACAACATCGAGGTGCGCCAGATGGCGCACGCGCTGGCCCAGAAGTGGGATCTGTCCCGGCAGAGCCGCCGCCGCGAGGAGGAGCTGGCGCAGGCCGTCGCCGCGCGGACCCAGGAGCTGCAGGCCACCAACGCGCGGCTGCGCCAGGAGATGGAGGATCGTGCCCGGCTGGAGGCACGGCTGGCACAGTCCCAACGGCTGGAGGCCATGGGGCGGCTGGCCTCGGGCATGGCCAACGAGATCAGCAGCCCGCTGGGCTTCGTGAGCACCAACCTCAACCACCTGCGCCTGGCGCTGGAGAAGCGGACCGCGGGCCAGCCCCTGGAGGATCCGGCGGAGCTGCTGGAGGCCTGCCGGGATGCGATCCTGGGAACGGACCGGCTCAAGCGGATCGTCCAGGACGTGAAGCTGTTTGCCCGCGTGGGTCCCCAGCCGATCATGACGGTGGACGTGCGCAAGGTGGTGGAGCAGGCGCTCGCCCGGGCCGAGCTGCCTCCGGGCTCTCGCGTGCAGCGGGTGGTGGAGTTCCAGGAGGCGCCTCCCGTCATGGCCCGCGAGGAGGGCCTGACGCAGGTGTTCCTCAACCTGATCACCAACGCCGCTCAGGCCATGCCGGAGAACCACCCCGAGCCCCGTATCCGCATCGCCACCCGGACGCAGGGCACCGACGCGCTGGTGGAGATCCAGGACAACGGCAGCGGGATCGACGCCGAGCACCTCGGCCACATCTTCGAGCCCTTCTACACGACGAAGCCGGGCGGCTCGGGGCTGGGGCTGTCCATCTGCCACGGCATCATCACCGGGTTCGGTGGCGAGATCTCCGTGGACAGCACTCCCGGCAAGGGCACCACCTTCCGCATCAGACTGCCGCGGGCCTCCTGAGGCCTGACGCACCTTCCGCTCCGAGCCTCATGCCCACCCTGACCCAGATCTTCATCCATCCGATCAAGTCCACGCAGGGGCTGCCGCTGACTCGGGCTGCGGTGGGGCCCCTGGGGCTGGAGCATGATCGCCGCTGGATGCTGGTGCGGCCCGATGGCTCCTTCATCACCGGGCGCGAGTCCCCTTCCCTCGTGCGAGTGAAGGCCCTGCCCACCGAGGGCGGCCTGCGCCTGTCCGCCCCGGGGCTGCCCGAGCTTCAGGTGCCCGCGCCCCCCGCGGATGCGCCGCGCCTGGAGGTCGCCATCTGGGACGATCGCTGCTCGGCGGCGCGCGTGGGCGAGGCCGCGGACCGCTGGTTCTCTCAGTTCCTGGGCGAGCCCGTGGCCCTGGTGTACGTGGATGCCCGGCTGGAGCGGCGCGTGAATCCCAACTACGGGGGGCCCGAAGATCGCGTGGGCTTCACGGATGCCTTCCCGCTGCTGCTGCTGTCCCGGGCCTCGCTGGAGGAGCTGAACCGGCGCCTGCCTCGGCCCATCACCCTGGAGCACTTCCGCCCCAACCTCGTCCTGGAGGGCTGCGAGCCCTTCGCCGAGGACTCGTGGAGGCGCCTGCGCGTGGGCGGTGTCGAGCTCGAGCTCGTCAAGCCCTGTTCCCGCTGCGTCTTCACCACGGTGGATCCGCTCACGGGCGTGAAGGCGTCGGATGGCGAGCCACTGAGCACGCTCGCCAGCTTCCGCCGCCGGGACGGCAAGGTCGTGTTCGGCCAGAACGCCCTGGTGCGGCGCCCGGGCACGCTCCAGGTAGGAGATCCCGTCGAGCTGCTCTAGCTGACGTAGAAGCGGTAGATGACCTCGGGGTGGCCTCGGGAGAAGCCCTTGATGACCTCGTGCCGGGGGTTGCTGGCCCCCAGCATCTGGAGCCCTCCCGACGCGAAGCCCATCACCGACAGCTCGAAGTAGAGGTGCGGCCGGGGCACACCGGCGATGCGCAGCTCCGTGTACTCCGGCTCGGGGCGCACCAGCAGCTCGCCCGCGGTGAAGTAGCTCTTCCAGATGCCCGGGGTGAACAGCAGGAAGCGCCGGAGATCCCCCGTGGCGAACATCGTCTTGAGCTGGCCTCGGCTCAGCGCGTACTCGGCGGACTTGATGCCGAACTGCCACCAGGCCCTGGGGTCTCCGCCGTAGAAGTGCTGCACCAGCGCCTCGTTGAAGCGCACGAAGGAGTCCACCGGCAGGCGCGTCACCGGCATCACCGTCTGCGCGAAGCGCGGGTCCTTCTCCGAGAACTGGGAGATGAAGGTGCGCCAGGCCGGCTCACCGTGCTCCTGCACCACCATCATCTGCCGCGCCAGGAAAGCGACGCCTTTTACTTCCATCGGGCCCTCCACGGCCAGGCCGCACCTGGAGTTACCAGGAATCCGCATTGTGCCTCTTTGTGCCGGCAAATGCACATGAGGTATCGGGAGCCGCTACGCTCTTCCCATGAACCTGCCGCTGCTGGTGGGCTTGACCGCCATGATCACCTCCACCGTCCCGCCGCCCTCGGACTTCAACGCCGAGGCCGCCACCCGCTTCGCGGAGCTGGCGCTCTCGTGCGTGCACCAGGAGTACCCGAACAAGATCGCCCATGTGATGAACGGCGACGCGGACGCGAAACCTCCCCGCGAGCTCACCCCCGCCTTCTATGGCTGCTACGACTGGCACTCGGCCGTCCATGGGCACTGGCTGCTGGCTCGGCTGGCGAGGACGTTCCCGGAGGCGCCCTTCACCCCGCGCGCCCGCGCGGCGCTGGCCCAGAGCCTGACGCCCGCGAACATCACCGCCGAGGCCGCCTACCTGAGCGGGCCGGGGCGTGTCTCCTTCGAGCGCCCCTATGGGCTGGCCTGGCTGCTCCAGCTCTCGGCCGAGCTGCGCGAGTGGGATGATCCGCAGGCCCGCGAGTGGGCCGCCACGCTCAGGCCGCTCGAGCAGGTGGCGGCCCAGCGGATCCGCGAGTGGGTGCCCAAGCTCACGCGCCCCATCCGCGTGGGCGAGCATGATCAGACGGCGTTCGCCTTCGGCCTCATCCTGGACTGGGCGCGGCAGGCGGGAGACGAGGCGATGGAGAAGCTGCTCACGGAGCGGGTGGAGACCTTCTACGGGAAGGATCAGCGCTGCCCGCTGGCGTACGAGCCGTCCGGGCATGACTTCCTCTCGCCCTGCATCGCCGAGGCGGACCTGATGCGGCGAGTGCTCCCTCCGGCGCGCTTCGCCACGTGGCTGCACCACTTCATGCCGGACCTGCCCTTGGATGGCTCCGCCGCGTGGCTGGAGCCGGCGGTGGTGTCGGATCCAGGCGATCCGAAGCTGGCGCACCTGGACGGGCTGAACCTGAGCCGGGCGTGGATGCTGGAGGGGATCGCCGCCGCCCTGCCCTCCACCGAGAAGCGAGCCGGCTCGCTCAAGGCCGCGGCGAAGAAGCACCGCGAGGCGGGGCTGCGCTCCGTCACGGGCGCGCACTACGAGGGAGGCCACTGGCTCGGCAGCTTCGCCGTGTACCTGGTCACCGGGCGAGGCCTGCCGCGCAAGCCGTGAGCGCTACCGCGCCAGCCGGGCCAGCGCGAACCGGGAGAGGTTCCACGGAACGGGCTGGCCCGTCGCCATCCAGGCGGCGATGCGGCCGAGCAACACGGTGAACTTGAACCCGTGCCCGCTCAGGCCGCCCACCAGGGTGACTCGCGGCTCGCCGGGCAGGTGATCCACCACGAAGTCATGATCCGGCGTCATCGTGTAGAGACAGACCTTCTCGAAGGCGACGCACGGTGAGAGCCCGGGCAGGTGCTCGGCGCAATAGCGGCGCAGCGGCTCGCGGTCGAAGTCGTGGAGCTCCCGGTCCACCTGCTCCGGATCCGTGGGGGTTCCCGTTTCGTGCCACGCCACCTTCACCCCGGACAGCCGGCCGTCATTCGGGAAGCCGTAGAAGTTCGTCGCGAAGTCGATCCACACGGGGAAGCGGTCCACGCCGAACTCCGTGGCTGGGAGCTCGGGCTCGAAGTGGCAGTAGGTCTGCCGCGTCACCGTGAACGGGAGCGAGACGAAGCGTGACAGCAGGCGCCCTGTCCACGGGCCCGCCGCGACGACCACCCGATCGAACTCGAGGGACTCTTCTCCGGCCAGGACGAGGGTGATGCCTCCCGGGCGCGGCTCGATGGCCTGCACCGTGGCCCGCGTGCGCAGGCGGGCGCCGTGAGTGGTGGCCAGACGCAGATTGGCGCGGACGCACGCGGAGGCTCGGAGGAAGCCAGCCTCCCGCTCGAAGAGGCCTGACTCGCCAGGGAGGAGCCGGAGCTGCGGGAACCTCCGCGCGCAGGCGGTGGGATCCAGCTCTTCAAACGGCACACCGTTGTCCTCCAGCGCGCGCCGGATGGCGGCCAGCTCCGGGTGCTCGGTGGGGCCGAAGAAAAGCCCTCCGGTCCTCGCGAAGAGAGCCTCACCGGCCTCGCGCTCCAGCTCGTCCCAGAGGGGATAGGCCTGGGTCATCAGCGCCGTGTAGAAACCATCCGTGTACGTCTTCCGGATGATCCGCGACGTGCCGTACGAGCTGCCGCGATCGTGATCCGGCTCGAACTGCTCGATCACCGTGACATCGTGGCGCTCACGCGCGAGGAACCGCGCCGTCGCGCTGCCCACGCCTCCCGCTCCCAGTACGGCAATGCGTGCCATGCTCCACCTCGAAACCAGATCCAGACATGACTCTGTCGAGCTGCCGCCCATCTCAGAGCAGCTCGCCTGCCTGCCCCTCGGGCTGACGTGGGCGGAGTGTGCCTCAGCGCGGGCATCAAGTGCGTGCCGTTACCACCCTCCCTGACGTGACGGGCTTCGCCAAGCTGGCGCGCCCCCCTACGAGGAGAGGAGAGGCGTTCAATGGATGCCATTGCGCTCTTGAAGGCAGATCACAAGACCGTGGAGGCCCTGTTCCGCAGGTTCGAACTGGCCGGCCGTAACGCGAAGAAGCTCAAGCGCTCCCTCGTCAACCGGATGGTGCGCGAGCTCGCCATCCACGCCGCCATCGAAGAGCAGGTCTTCTATCCCGCCGTGCGCGCCAAGGCCGAAAAGCTGGTGGACCCCATACTCGAGGCGCTCGAGGAGCACCACGTCGTCAAGTGGCTGCTCAATGAGCTGGAGGGCCTCGCCCCCGACGCCGAGCGCTTCGAGGCCAAGGTCAAGGTGCTGATTGAAAACGTCCGCACCCACGTCGCCGAGGAGGAAAAGGAGCTGTTCCCCCAGGTGCGCAAGGCCTTCACCCCAGCCGAGCTCAGGGAGATGGCCGAGATGCTGACGCTGGCCAAGCGCACCGCCCCCACCCGGCCGCACCCGCGCGCCCCGGATACACCGCCCAGCAATCTGGTCGCTGGCGCCGTGTCCGCGGTGCTCGACATGGGCAAGGACGCCGTCCAGTCCGCTCGCCACAAGGTGGAGGGCTTCACGTCCCGGCGCGCCAAGTCCTCGGGCAAGCGCCGCGGCGGTAAGCGCGCGGCGCAGAGGCCTCAGGGCAACGGGATGACTCCCACCCCCGGAGCCGAGCCTCACTATGTGATGTGAGCGCCCTCACAGGCTTGCTTCACCGCGCGGGAGCCAGGGGCTTCCAGCCCTTCGACTCCCGCGCGGCGCTTCCTACAGCTCGCCGGCCTTCACCTTGGCCAGGATCGCCGACGCCGCGTCCTTCCCGGACAGCGCCCCACCCTCCATGTAGCCCTGCCACATGTAGAACGAGTTGGCGTGCTCGCCCGCGAAGAAGAGGTTGTCCACCGCCTTGCCCTCGTTGCCGGCAATAGAAGTGAACTGCCCCGGCTTGTAGGCCGTGTAGCTGCCCAGCGTGTTCGGGTTCGACGGCCAGTGCTCCAGGTGCGCCAGGATCTTCCCGCTCGCGTCCCGCGTCACCTTCTGCGAGGCGCCCGGGTACACCTTGTTCAGATCCCCCACGAAGCGCTCCGCCTCCCGCTGCACGTTCTTCGGATCCAGCGAGGCCCCGCGCGGCCCGCTCGAGTAGTCCGTCAGCACCGCGCTCTGCGCCGTGGCCTGCGAGGGGTTCGTCTCCCACGTGTTCTGGTGGTTCGGCAGGTCCGAGTACGACGCGCCGTTGCTCCCCAGCGCCGACCAGAACGGGCCGTTGAAGCCCACCATCATCTTCGCGTTCGTGCCGTAGCCCAGCTGCTGGATGGCATACGTCTTCCACGCCGGCAGCCCCAGCGACACGTCCAGCGACACGTTGCGCAGCACGGTGAACGGGATGGCGATCACCACCGCGTCATACGTCGCGGTCACCACCGTGGAGCCGCGCCGCAGCGTCAGCTCGATGGCTCCCGCCGCCGTCTTGCGCACCGCCTCGAGCCGCTCGCCGTAGCGCACCTGCCCCGGCAGCCGCGCGGCGATCTCCCGGGGGATCTGCTGATTGCCTCCCACCAGGTGGAACCGCTCGTCGCTCACCCCGAACGGCTCGAAGCGCGAGCGCCGGTTGGCGCGGATGAAGAACAGGAAGTTGAGGCAGCTCTGCTGATCCACCGTCAGCCCGTACTCCGCCTCGTACGCCGCGATGATGGCCGCCTTCACCACCGGCCCCGCCCCCCGCGTCTCCAGGTACGTGCGCAGATCCATCAGATCAAACTGGCGATCCACCGCCGTGTGCACGTCCGCCGTCGGCGCCGCCGACATCTGCTGGAGATCCCCCCGCATCGACGCCACGAAGGCGCGGTACTCGTCCACCACCACCGACTCCGGGTAGCGCTGGCCGCCGAAGTAGTAGAACACCTCGCCCGGCGGCTTGATGTAGCTCTCCTTGGCCAGGTTGAACTCCTGCGCGTAGCCCTGGATCGTCTTGTGCCCGGTGTCGATCAGCTCGCCGCCGCGCTCCACCACCTGGCCCGGGAAGGTGACGGCCCCCGGGAACGCTCCGCCCAGCGAGAACATGCGCCCACCCGGACGATCATTCGTCTCGTGGATCGTCGCCAGGATGCCCGCGCTCTTCAGATCATACGCGCACGCCAGGCCCGCGATGCCCGCGCCGATGATGCCCACGCTCAGGTTGCCGCTCCGGCCTCCACCAGCGGCGTTGGCCGCCAGCGCCGAAGTGCCTCGCGCTCCCAACAGCCCCGCGCCCAGCGCCGTGGCGCCCTTGAGCAGCGTCCGCCGGGAGACACGCATGGCCTCCGAGGCCTCGCGGCTGGGAATGCCCTGTCGCTCCGAGGCCAGGGTGATTCGAGTCGTCTGCCGGAACAGCTCGAAGAGCGGAGTACGGGCCATGCGTGATCCTCGTGTCAAAAGTGGTTGCCGGATAATCGCAGAATTTCCACACGAGTTGCGCGAATTACAATGATTGTTGATTTCTCAGGGTTTGAGTCCAGGCCCGTGAGGAGGCCGGGCCGCATGCGCGGTATGCTGGCTCCATGAGGAAATGGCTCTTCGGTGTGCTGGGTTCAGCGCTCTTCGTGACGGCGTGCTCCACCATGGCCTCGGGCTCCCCCGGGCGGCCCAATAGCGTCAGCGCCATGCAGACTTCCCAGCAGGATCAGCCCAAGGATCCTCATGATTTCGTGGGGGATCCCACGATTGGCGGCCATCCTCCCGGGGATACTCCCGAGAGGCCGCTCTGCCAGTTGCAGTGCGGTCCCCACATGCACTGCGACCACTCCGGCTTCGTCGAGCGCTGCGTGCGCGACGAAGAGAAGAAGCCCTAGCCCTTCAACCTGCCAGCGCCGGGGTTCTTGATCGTCGTGGGAGCCCCGGGCCGCGGCTCTATCTTGCCTTGGTTCTCGGGCTCACGCGGGCCGCTCGCCGGGACGAGGGAGATCGAGCTCGCGGACCGCTTCGGCATCTCGAAGCCATCCACGGTGGCGCGGCGAGGCTGCGCGGCGGCGGCCGGCGCGGGGGGCCCACTCTTGGGCGGCTGCGTCTGCCCGCTCTTGGGCGGCTGCGTCTGCCCGCTCTTGGGCGGCAGGGTCTGTTCGCTCTTGGGTGGCTGCGTCTGCCCGCCGGCCCCCGACATGGCCGCCGTGCGCTTCTGCAAGAACTCGACGGCCTGAAGCAGCACGGGCGGAACCCGCACGTTGGGCTCCTTGTCCAGTTGCACGAAAGCCGCCTTGGCGGCCTCGTAGATCTTGAGGTCCGCCGTCGCCCCGGGCCGGGTCTGCACCAGCACGTCGTGCATCTTGCGCAGCGCCGTCTGGACCGTGCCCGTGGTGGCCTTGGACTGCTTCAGCAGCTCGGGGATCAGCCGCTCCCGTTCCGCCGCCAGCGCGGCGGGCTCGGCGGCAATTGCGGAGTTCGGATTCGCCATGGGGTGCATCCTCTGCGCAGGGAGAGCGGGCGCTCGTGGCTGGCGCCGCCGCCTACATTATCAAGTCGGCGCCCTTCGCATCACCATGTGTGCCTCTGTCGGAGTGGCGTTAGCTCACCGTGGGAGTGTGAGGATGAACTCCGCGTACTCCCCCTCCTGCGTCTCGAGCCGGAGCGTCCCCTTGTTGCCCTGCTCGATGATCTCCCGGCTCAGCGACAAGCCGAGCCCGGTGCCCTGCCCGGCGGGCTTCGTCGTGAAGAAGGGCTCGAAGATCCGGTCCCGGACGGCGGCGGGGATGCCCGTGCCGTTGTCGCGGATGCGAAGCTCCACGGAGCTCTCCAGGCCGCGGCTCTTGAGCACGATCTCGGGCGCATACCGCTGCCCGGCGCTCGCCTTCCGCTTCGCGTTGACCGCGAAGCACGCGTTGTTCAGCAGGTTCAGCAGCACCTGTCCCACCTCCTGCTGAGACACCTTCAGCGGCCCCAGGGACTCGTCCAGCTCCATCCGGATTGTCACGCTGAAGCCCGGATCACCCTCTCGCGCCGCCTGCTGAGCCAGGTTCGCCGACTCCCGCAGCAGGAGGTTGAGGTCCGTCTCCGTCCGCTCGCTGGAGATGCCTCGGGCGTGCTGCAACATCGAGGCGATGATGCGCGAGGCCCGCGCCCCATGCTCGACCACCTTGGCCAGGCTGAGCTTCATGCCCTCCCCGAGCTCCCGCAGCGACTCGGCCTGCGCCGGCTCGAGACGCTGGGTGAGGCGCGGAAGATCCCCGACAAGCTCGTCGCACAGCTCCATGGTGTGCTCGGAGAAGTTATGGATGAAGTTCAACGGATTGCGGATCTCGTGGGCAATGCCCGCGGTCAGCGAGCCGAGCGCCGCCAGCCGGCTCTGGGTAATGAGCTGATCCTGCGTCTCTCGTAGGTGCTGGAGGGTGGCCGCCAGCGTCTCGTTCTTCTCCGTCAGCTCATGCGTCCTCGCCTGGACCCGCTGCTCCAGCGTCTCGTAGAGCACCGCGTTCTCCAGCGAGATGGCGGCCTGGGTGGCCAGCAGCTGCAGGACGTGGGTCCGCTCCGGCGTGAACGCGCCCACGGTCAGGCTGTTCTCCAGGTAGAGGATGCCCCGCCGCCAGGCCTGCCCCACCGCCGGCAGGCACAGCACCGACCGGACCCGGCGCGAGGCGATGTCGGGATCGCCCCGGAAGGAGGGATCATTCAAGGCATCGTCGAGGACAACCGTCTTCCCCGTCCGCTGGACGAACTGGATGATGCTGCGAGGAACGTCAGAGCAGCGCTCCAGCGGGACGGACTGCTGCACCTGGACCGTGTCCGCCTCCAGGGAGACGGTGGCCTCGACGAGCAACCGCCCTTCCCGCTCGAGGATCAGGACGCCCCGGCGCGCCCCCGCGTTCTGCATGCCGATGCGGACGATGCGCTCCATCAGCCGGCCAAGGACAATCTCTCCCGAGAGCACCTGGGCCGCCTTCATGACGGTGGCCAGATCAATGCGCTCGGAGTGCAGGCGAGAGGAGTCTCCCCCTGCGTGCGCGGGGGCCTGGGGCTTCAAGGTGCCGAAGAGCTCGGGGTAGCCCGCTTCCATGCTGGCGACCTTGGGGGCCGCTCCCCAGCGGGAGTACAGCAGGTGCGCCTCCAGCAGGTAGCCCCTGGCCGCCTTGAGCCGCCCCAGCTCCAGGTAGTGCTTGCCGGCGAGCTCGTGGGCGATCGCCTCGTGGTGCAGGTGCCCGTTCTCCCGCGCGGAGGAGAGGGCCTCCTCATACAGCCTGGAGGCCTGCTCGGACTCTCCCGCCCAGCGCGCGTGCTCGGCCGAGATAAGCAGGAACTCGTGCCGGTAGTTGGCGGGGCACTGCCGCGCCCACTCGCCCAGCTGATCTCGCAGCGAGGCGATCTCCCGCAGCCGCTCCTGGCGCTCCTGGGGGCTGGCCTTCGCGCACCGCGCGGCGAGGATGAGCGCACGGTACAGGAGGTGGGTGGAGGAGAGGATCGTCTGGGGGCTGAGCTCCCGGCGCTTGTCCGCCTCGTCATTGGCCCGGAGCGCCTCCTCGAAGTCTCCCCGCAGATAGAAGACCAGGGACAGGATCCCGTAGTACCAGTGGATGGCGAACTCCGCGTGGAGCCGCGAGAAGCGCTGGACGACGGCCTCCTCCTGGAACTCCTCCGGAGCCGGGCCCCCACGCTCCGCGCCGCCCTGCAGCTCGAGGACGAGGTGCTGCATCACCCGCTGCACCTCGTGGAGGGGGGCATACCCGGAGGAGCGGACATAGTCTTGATACCGCTGCCCCGCCGCGTAGACCTCGGAGAGCGGGCTGCCCTTGATGAGCTTTGAAGCCGCGATCCACATCGCGGCCCACGCCCCCCACCACCGATCTCCCGACTTCAGCGCGGACTGGAAGGACTCCTCGTAGAGCGGGATGTTGCTCCCGATGGGGTTGACGAAGTGGTTGATGAAGCTGGCGAACGTGTTGTTCACCTTCGAGATGACCCGGGGGTTCTTGAACTTCTGGCTGACGGTCCTCGCCAGCTTCCCGAAGGCGTAGGCCCGGGCGTAGTCCCCCTGCAGCGCCAGCACCATGCCGTAGGCCACGTAGCCGCACGCCGAGTACTCCGAGTTGCCGTGCCGCAGCGACAGCGCCGTCATGTGCAGCGCGGTGAGGTACACCGGCAGGGACTCTCCCAGCACCAGCGCGCACGTCCACGTCTCCTGCAGCAGGACGAGGCAGTTGGCCTTCTCCGCGTCCTGCATCGCGGGCAGCTCCACGAACTCCTGGAGATCCCTCCCGTCCGTCAGGTGCTGGATCTCCCGCGTCCTGGCCTCGATCAACGCCCGGGCCGCCTCCGGCTCCGCCGGCAGCTCCACGCCCAGCACCCGCAGGCCCTCCTGGCCCAGCCGCAACCCCTCCTGGAGCTTCGCCGCGGTCTGGAGGATGCGGCACATGAGCGGGTAGATGTCACCCAGGTGCTCGCGGGTCTTCGCCCTCTTCGCGGTGAGCTCGAAGAGCGCCTCGGCGCGTTCGAGATGGCCACAGAGGAACTCGCACTCAATCAGCTCACGGTGGAGCGCGAACATCAGCGGGGCCTGGCTGTCCCAGGCCTCCTCCGGGAGCAGCCGGAGGCCCTGCTGCAGGTAGCTGACGGCGGCCGGGTGGGCGGTGGCGGCCTTGGCGCGCTGCGCGGCCAGCAGGTTCAGCCGGGCATACGTGGAGCGCTCCTCCTCGGAAGCCAGCCCGCTGCCGAGGTTGAGGTGCTTGACCAGCTCGAAGATGCGCTCGCTCTGCTGCTCCGGGGAGAGCCCCGCGAGCAGGCGCTGGCCGATTCTCAGGCTGAGCGCCTCCTGCTGCTCCGGAGGGATCTGCGAGCGCGCCGCCTCCTGGACCTGATCATGAGCGAAGCGGTACAGGACCTGCGGGGGCTGGGGGGCCGCCTTGCGCTCTTCACGGGCCCAGAGGTGATACGGGGGGCGGTGATCGTGCAGCAGCAGGAGCCCCTCTCGCGCCGGCTCCCAGAGCCACTGGGCCACGCTCCGCAGCGGCGCGTCGAGGACGATGGCGATCGAGCCCAGATCAAAGGTCCGGCCCAGGCTGCTGGCCAGCATGAGCGCCCGCTGCGTCTCCTCGGGGTAGCGCTTGATCTTCTTGACCATGAGGCCGACGACGTTGTCGCTGACCTCCAGCCGCTGGAGCCGCCCCAGGCTCCACGTCCAGCGCCGCTCCTGGGAGTCGAAGCGCAGGATCCCCTCCTGGTGCAGGGTGTCGAAGAGCTGGGTGATGAAGAAGGGGTTGCCCCCTGTCTTCTCCAGGACGAGCTCCGCCAGGGGGAGCCCCGCGGCCACCTCGCAGCCCAGGGTGTCCGCCACCATCGCCGCCACGTGCTCCAGCCGCAGGGGCGCCAGGGAGAGCCGCGTGGGCCGAGGCGTGCGCTGCTCCAGCTCGGCGAGCGCCACCTCTAGGGGATCCGTGGGGAGGATCTCGTCGTCACGGCAGGCCCCGACGATCAGCAGATGCGCGGCGGAGGGGCTCGTCACGAGCTGGGTGAGGAAGCGCAGGGAGGCGGGTTCGATCCACTGCAGATCATCCAGGAAGAGGACCAGCGGGTGCTCCGCCGTGGCGAACGCCAGCAGGAAGCCGGTGAGGGCGCTCTCGAACCGGCCGCGGGCCTCCTCGGCGGAGAGCTCGGGCAGCGGCGGCTGCTCGCCAAGGACATGCACGAGCTCGGGGGCTCGATCGATCAGCAGCGCGCCGTGGCCCTTCACCGCGTCGAGCAGGACGGCCCGCGACTGCTCCAGCCGCGCCTCGCTCTCCGTGAGCAGCTGGCGTGCCAGATCCGCGAGCACCTGGGCGAAGATGGACAGCGGCGTCTGCCCGATCTGATCACACTTGCCGGAGGCGAAGTAGCTGCGCCGGGCGGCGATGGGCTTGTGGAGCTCGCGCACCAGGGCGGACTTTCCCACCCCGGCGGGGCCGCCTACGATCAGCAGCTCGACCCGGCCCGAGGCGGCGCGCTCGAAGGCCGCCAGGAGGGGGGCCAGCGCCTCCTGCCTGCCATAGAGCTTCTCGGAGAGCCGCAGCGTCCGGCGGACATCCTGCGTGCCCAGCTCGAAGGGGGCGATGTGGCCGGTGGCCTCCAGCTGCCGGGCGCACTCGGAGAGATCCTCCAGCACCCCCGCGGCGCTCTGGTAGCGATCCTCCGCGTTCTTCTCCAGGAGCTTGCAGAGGATGGCGGAGAGCGGCTCGGGGAGGGAGGGCCGCCGCAGGTGCGGGGGCTGCGGGGGCCGGGCGATGTGACAGGAGATGAGCTCCACGGCCTCCTCGGCCTCGAAGGGAGGAGCGCCCACCAGCAGGTGATAGAAGGTCGCGCCCAGCGCGTACAGGTCCGCGCGATGATCAATGGCGCGGTTCATCCGGCCCGTCTGCTCCGGGGAGATGTAGGCCAGTGTTCCCTCGATGAGCGCGGGGTTGCGGAACTCCTGCCGCTCCCGGGTGAGGACGGAGGCCAGGCCCAGGTTCCCCAGCTTCACCTGCCCGCTGCGCGGGTTGTAGAAGACGTTGGCGGGGCAGATGTCCTTGTGGATGATCTCGTGCCGGTGAAGGGCCTCCAGCGCCCGGGTGAGCGCCCGCGCCACGTCCAGGAAGCGCCGCACCTCGAGCGGCCCATGCGTGGCCAGGTAGTCCGCGAGCGAGGACGCACCGAAGTCTTCCAGGACCAGGGTGCACGAGCGCCCATGCGGCACGAGCGCCAGGTGCCTGACGAGGCCCTCCACCTCCAGCATGCGGCCAATCTCGTGCTCGCGCTCGAGCGCCGCCAGCTCCGCGGGCAGGGGATAGGGAGCCACCGGCGTCTTGAGCAGGACGAAGCACCCCTCGCGCTCCGAGTAGGCGCGGTGGAAGACCGAGCCCGAGCTCTGGTGCAACTTCTCCTCGATGCGGTATCCCGGTATGGCCTGCATGCGGCTGGAGACGGCTCCTGGGTAGGGGGCGCATCCTACCTCTGACCTTGTCGAAGAAGATGCCGGATACTCCGCTGGCCATGCACGCGCTCCTCCTCGCCTTCGCGCTCACCACCGATGACCCGATCCGTGCCGCGCTCGTCGCCGGCAAGCTCGACGACGCCGCAAAGCTTGCCCAGGCGAAGGTGAAGACGGACAGCTCCTTCGCCGCCTGTGCCATGGCGATCGTCGAAGCGAAGGGCGACTTCAAGGCCGCGTCCGAGCTGCGCAAGCTCGTCCAGGCAGCGCCCGCCCCTCCGCCCGCCCCTCCGCCTGCCACGAGCCCCGCGCCCGCACCGCTGCCTCCGAAGGGGGCGACCCTCTTCGTCACCGCCTCCGCGCTCGCGCTCCGCGACAAGCCGTCGCCGCAGGGGAAGCTCCTGACGATGCTGCCGATCGGGACGGCGCTAAAGCTGCTCGGCGGCAAGAACGGCTTCGCCGAGGTGCAGGCGCCCTTTCCGGCGGGGCCGAGCGTCATCGTCGACGGCGAAAAGGTCCGCCGCACCGGCGCTCCGAAGGCCAAGGGCTTCGTCGCCGCTGAGTTCCTGGGGCCTACCGCGCCCGACAAAGCGGGGCTCTCGGGCAGGGATGATCTCGCCTCGCTCGAGCGCCTCGTTGCGCTCGACCCCTCCGACAAGGCGGCGGTGATGAAGCTTGCCGGGAAGGCCTACGACGAGGGCAAGTGCCCGATGGCGGGCCACGCCGCGGAGATCCTCTCGGGCCGCTTCGCCTCGACCGGCGGCTGGCGGATCGAGCGGTACGACGAGCTCGGCGGTTGCAAGTCCGACGACCACCAGGGCACCGTGATCCTCGATGCCGCGACGCTCAAGGCTCCCCAGCGCGCTGCCGCGAACACCTGCGTGGTGAACATTCCCGCGAACCCGAAGCCCTGTGGCTACTGTCCCTACGAGTACGGCGGCGACCCGGGCGACGGCGAGAAGGAGCGCGCCGCCCAGCAGCAGTACGAGGCCGACATGGCACCCTACAACGCCTTCAAGGAAGCTTTCCCCCAGGGCCCCTACGTCCACCTCCTGCTCCGGCGGCTCCCCGGCAAGCCCGAGCCGGTCTTCGCCTGGTCACTCGCCCCCACCCCGCAGCGGCCCATCGGCTGTGGCGAGCCCGCGCCGGAGAACTGGGATCCGGGCGAGCCGCCCACACCGTCCCGCTTTCTTCTGGCCATCCCGAAGCTCGAGCCCGGCGCGATGGTCGACATCTGGGTGAAGCCTCCGCAAGAGGGCTACGGGTACGGCGTGGCAGTCGGCGGCATCGAGAACGGGGTCGATCCCACCCCCGAACCGCAGTGCTGCTGTGATTAGCGCCACGGCCCCAAGGCCGCGCTCGCGGCCCCAGGTCTGGCTGTCAGACAGGTTCGGGGCATGCGCCGCCGGCAGGGCGGCTCAGTGGCTCAGGATGAGCCTGTTGAGGGATGAGGCTTGAGCGACTACTTCTTTTCGATGAGCGCGCCGGCACGGCCCTGGACCGTGGCGCGGCCAGGATGGGACTCGATCGCCGCGGCCACCACCGCCTTGGCGCAATGCGCCCACTGGTAGCCTTTCAGGATTTCATAGCATTGCCTTGCCTGACCGAACCGCGCCTGCAGATGGGTCTGCAGGTTGATGATCGCCTCGGCCCAGGCCTCGGGCCGCTTGTCGAATGCATCCCGAGCAACCACGCCCAGGAAATCCGCCGGCTTCAGCGGACGGGAGAGACGGTGGTCGAAATCCTTGACGACGAAGACCTCGCCATCGCCGCCGAAGATGTCCTTGTTGGACAGGAACATGCCGGCACCGCTGATCTCGTTGGCCAGCACTGGAACGCCGCAGGCCAGCGCGTCGAAAGGCACCAGGCCGAAATGCTCGATGTAGGAGGGCATCAGGATGGCGTGGTACTTCTTCACCTCGCCGCTGACATCATTCGTCTTGCCCAGAATGTTCACCTTGATTTTGCGCGCGCTGTCATTTCCCAGCATGCCATTGACGAAGTGCTGCACGTCGTCGCTGCTCACCTTGCCACGGGAATAGACACGGTCATCCCAGTAGCGGATGTCGATGCAGATGTCGCTCGCGCGCAGCTTCAGGGCGGCGAGGAGCAGATCCTCCAGCCCCTTGATGGGGGCGCTGGCTCGACCGAGGAACAGAAGTTTCAGGGTCGGATTCGGCGCCGTGTAGGCCACGGGGGTCTGTTCCACATCCACTCCGCCAATGCATTCGTGGATAGCGGGGTTGGCCCCCTTGGGCATGTAGTAACGCACGCCGGCGCCGATGAACGGACCCACCGGGATGATGACGTCAGCCAGGGGCATCCAGTCCTGTTCCTGCTTCACCTTGTCCTTGGCGACCTCGGTGTTGATGTTTTCCTCGTAGGCCTCGTAGCCGGCCAGCACCGAGCCTTCCACCGGGATCGAGTGGACGAAGTAGGCGACCTTGGCGCTGTGGAACCAGGTCTTCTTGAGATGGATGGCCGCGGGCCCCGAGAAACGGGAATGCCCGATGATGACGTCGGGAACCCAAGTGTCGCCCAGCAGAGCCTTGACGGCGGGATCGCACACGACGCTCTGGTCGTTGAGCAAGGCATACAGCGTGGTGCGGTCTTTCTCGCCGGCCGCCCCGCCAGGGTCGCTCATGGCCTGGGTCTGGTGGTTCTTGATCTGCAGCAGGGCGGCTCCACCATGCTCCTCGGACTGTGGAGAGAAGGCAGGCTTGAGTTCCAGGGTCAGGAGTTTGACGTCATGGCCCTCCCCCTTCAGCGCCTTCGTCAGAGCCGCGTTGAAAACGGCCAGACCGCCACCGAAATTGCGACCGCTGTACGGCAATACGATCAGAATCTTTTTCACGGTTAAGCCCTCCGGCGTTCACAAGCCGAGCACCTGCCGGGGATCGGCGGACACATGCGGCCTGCTGAATAGACGTTGGGCTTCACATCTTGTGACCCTCTACCGAGGGGCGAATGCTGCGGACGGATGCCCCCCGGATTGGGCGCCGGGCCGGGGGGCAGGCCCTATGCCGTCAGCACCGACTCGAGGAGGGACAGGCCTTCTTGGAACAGGGGCTCGGGGATGGTGAGCGGGAACAGGAAGCGGATCACGTTGGCGTAGACTCCGCACGTCAGCAGCATCAGCCCCTTCTCCAGCGCCCTCGCCTGCACTGTCTTCGTGAAGTCTGGATCCGGGGTGTGGCTTCCAGGCTGGCAGAACTCCACCGCTAGCATGGCTCCCAGGCCTCGGACTTCGGCGATGCTCGGCACCCGGGCTCTCAGCGCCTCCAGCCGGCCTCGCATCACCTCTCCCAACTGGTTGGCACGCTGCACCAGGCCTTCTTCTTCAATCACGTCCAGCACCGCGTGCGCCGCCGCGATGGATAGCGGGTTGCCCGCATAGGTGCCTCCGAGCCCTCCCGGCGCCGGCGCGTCCATTACCTCCGCTCGGCCTGTCACCGCGGACAGCGGGAAGCCTCCCGCCAGGGACTTCGCTGTCGTCATCAGGTCCGGCGCTACATCGTGGTGCTCCATCGCGAACCACTTCCCCGTTCGCCCGAAGCCTGTCTGGATTTCATCCGCGATCAGCAGCATGCCGTGCTCGTCACAGAGGCGCCGCAGCGCTCGCATCAGCTCGGGCGGCGCTACGTAGAAGCCTCCCTCCCCTTGCACCGGCTCGATCAGGATCGCCGCCACCCGCTTCGGATCGATGTCTGCTTTGAAGAGGTGCTGCAAGGCTCGCAGCGTGTCTTCCACGCTCACCCCGTGCAGCTTTGACGGGAACGGGACGTGGTAGACTTCCGGCGGGAACGGCCCGAAGCCTGTCTTGTAGGGCACCACCTTTCCGGTCAGCGCCATGCCCATCATCGTCCGCCCGTGGAAGGCTCCGCTGAAGGCGATGACTCCGCTGCGGCCCGTGGCCACTCTCGCGATCTTCACCGCGTTCTCGATCGCCTCCGCTCCCGTCGAGAAGAATGTCGTCTTCTTTGGGAAGCCTCCCGGCGCCAGCTTGTTCAGCCGCTCGGCCAGCGCCACGTAGCCCTCGTACGGCACCACCTGGTAGGCGCTGTGCGTGAACGCGTCCAGCTGCGCCTTCACCGCCGCCACCACCTTCGGGTGCCGGTGCCCCGTGTTCAACACCGCGATGCCTCCCGCGAAGTCGATGTACCGGCGGCCCTCCACGTCCCAGAGCTCGCTGTTCTCCGCTCGCGCCACGAAGAAGGGCGCCATCACCCCCACCCCTCTCGGGGTGGCCGCTTCCTTGCGTCGCTGCAGGCTCGCGTTGTCCTTCATCTCTCTCGCTCCTCGCAGGGGCCCGGGACTGGGCTCTCGTTAGTACTTCACCATCACGTGCCGCACCGCCGTGTAGTCCTCGAGCGCGTACATCGACAGATCCTTCCCGTAGCCCGAGCGCTTCACCCCTCCGTGCGGCATCTCGCTCACCAGCATGAAGTGCGAGTTGATCCACGTGCAGCCGTACTGCAGCTCCGCCGCCACTTTCATCGCCTTGCCGATGTCCTTCGTCCACACCGAGCTCGCCAGCCCGTAGTCCGAATCGTTCGCCCACGCGATCGCCTTGTCCGCGTCCTCGAACCGCGTCACCGACACCACCGGGCCAAACACCTCGCGGCGGACGATCTCGTCGTCCTGCTGCGCTCCCGCTACCACCGTCGGCGCGTAGAAGAAGCCCTTGCTCCCTCCTCGCTTGCCTCCCGTGGTGACCTCGATGTGCTTCTGCTGCGAGGCCCGCTCCACGAAGCCCGCCACCCGCTGCAGCTGCTTCTCGGAGATCAACGGCCCCATCTCCACCCCTTCCTCCTGCTGCGTCCCCACCTTGATCGATGACACCGCGCTGCTCAGGTCCGCCACCAGCCGGTCGTACACCTTCGCCCCCGCATAGATGCGGCACGCCGCCGTGCAGTCCTGCCCCGCGTTGTAAAAACCAAACGTCCGGATCCCCGCCACCACGCTCTGCAAGTCCGCGTCGTCGAAGACAATCACCGGCGCCTTGCCTCCCAGCTCCAGGTGCGTCCGCTTCACGCTCTGCGACGCCGCCTGCAACACCTTCGAGCCCGTCGCCACGTCTCCCGTCAGCGACACCATCCGCACCTGCGGCTGGTTGATCAGCGGCGCTCCCACGCTCTCGCCCCGGCCCGTGACGATGTTGATCACCCCCGGCGGGAAGAGGCCCGCGATCAGCTCCGCCAGCTTCAGCGTCGTCAGCGGCGTCTGCTCCGAGGGCTTCAGCACCACCGTGTTCCCCGCCGCCACCGCCGGCCCCAGCTTCCATGCCGCCATCATCAGCGGGTAGTTCCACGGCGCGATCGACGCCACCACTCCCAGCGGATCCCGGCGGATCATGCTCGTGTAGCCCGCGGCGTACTCGCCCGTCGCCATCCCCGTCATGCACCGCGCCGCCCCCGCGAAGAAGCGGAACACGTCCGCGATCGCGGGGATCTCGTCATTCAGCGCCAGCGCGTAGGGCTTGCCGCAGTTGCGGGACTCCAGCCGCGCCAGCTCCGCTCCCTTCGCCTCAATGGCGTCCGCCAGCTTCAGCAGCGCCGTGGCTCGATCCTTCGGCGGCGTCCGAGCCCACCCCGGAAACGCCTTCTCCGCCGCCTTCACCGCCGCCTGGATCTGCGCCGGCGAGGCCTCGGGGACCTTGGCCAGCACCTCGCCGGTCGCCGGATCCAGGATGTTCTCCACCGCGCCCTCGCCTGCCACGAACTGCCCGTCGATGAACTGCTTGCCATCCATGGGGGTCGTCTCCTTGTCCTGCGGGAGGGGCCTGGGCGGCCGCCTCGGCTTGCGTCACTTGCTGCTGCCGGCCACCTGCTCGGTACCTCGCGTGAGGCGCCACGCCAGCAAGAGCGGAATCGCCGTGATCGTCATCACCACCAGCGCCACCACGTTCGTCACCGGCACGTCCCTTGGCCGCCCGAGCTGGTTCAACATCCAGATGGGCAGCGTCCGCTCGTGCCCCGCCGTGAACGTGGTGACGATGATCTCATCGAAGCTCAGCGCGAACGCCAGAATCCCACCCGCCAGCAGCGCCGTGGCCATCTGCGGCAGCAGCACATACCGGAACGTCTGCAGCCCATCCGCCCCCAAGTCCATGGACGCCTCCACCAGCGAGTACGGCATGCGCCGCAGCCGGGCGACCACGTTGTTGTAGACCACCACCAGGCAGAACGTCCCGTGCCCCGCCGCGATCGTCCAGAACCCCAACGTCACTCCCGCCAGCTTGAACGCCGACAGCAGCGAGATGCCGGTGATGATGCCCGGCAGCGCGATGGGCAGCGCGAACATCAGCGTCAGCGTCTCCCGGCCGAAGAACTGCCTCCGCGCCAGCACCAGCGCCGCCAACGTCCCCAGCACCAACGCCAGCGCCGTGGCCGCCAGCGCCACCTGGAGCGATAGGCTGATGGCCTCCAGCACGTCCTCGCGCTCGGAGGCCACCCGGAACCAGTGCAGCGTGAAGCCCTTCAGCGGGAAGCTAAAGGCGCTCTCCTCCGTGTTGAAGGCGTAGAGGCACACCACTGCGATCGGAAAGTGCAGGAACACCAGCCCGCCCCACGCGAGCACTCTCAACCAGTGGGGAGCACGAGGCCCGCGGGCCGCCGCCGATTCAGAGCGCATCGAACGCCCCCAGTCTCCGGGCGATGGCCAGGTAGAGGCCCACCAGGACAATGGGCACCACCGTGAACGCCGCCGCCATGGGCAGGTTCCCGATGGAGCCCTGCTGCGTGTAGACCATCGCCCCGATGAACAGCCCCGGCGGCCCCACCAGCTGCGGGATGATGTAGTCCCCCAGCGTGAGCGAGAAGGTGAAGATCGATCCCGCCACCACGCCCGGGAAGGACAGCGGCAGAATCACGGTGCGGAAAGTCTGCGAGGGCCGCGCGCCCAGATCCGCCGAGGCCTGGAGCAGCTGCGGCGCCACCCGCTCGATCGAGGCCTGGATGGGCAGGATCATGAACGGCAGCCACACGTAGGTGAACACCAGGAAGCGGCCCAGGTTCGACGTGGAGAGCGAAGTGCCTCCCACGTAGGGCAGCTCCAGCACCCACTCCAGCGCGCCCGTCAGCCCCAGCTTGCCGATGAACCAATAGAGGATGCCGCCCTTGGTGAGGATCACCGTCCATGCGTACGCCTTGACGATGTAGCTGGCCCACATGGGCAGCATGATGGCCACGTAGAACAGCCCCTTGCGCAGCCCCTCCGTGTAGCGCGCCACGTAGTACGCAATTGGGAAGGCCACCACCGCCGAGGCCACCGTCACCGCCGCCGCCATGCCCACCGTGCGCAGGACGATGTCCGCGTTCGCATCGTCCAGCAGCGCCTGGTAGTTCGCCCAGGTGAGCTCTCGCGAGACTTCCATGGTGAAGTCATCGAACGTGTAGAAGCTCTGCGCCAGCAGCGCCAGCAGCGAGCCCAGGTACACCACTCCGAACCAGAGCAGCGGCGGCGTGAACAGCAACAGCAGCCGCAGCGTGCTCCGGCGATAGAGCAGATTGGAGATCGACCGCCCCACCCCCACGCTCGCGGCGGCCATGCTCACACCCCCGGCTCCAGCTCCACCATCGCCTGCCGGGACCAGGCCAGCCGCACCGCCTCGCCCGGCGAGGGCCGCAGCGCCTCATCCTCCGAGTTCGGCACGTTCACGCTCAGCAGCGGGCCTCCGGGCACCTCCACCGTGTAGCGGCTCGTGGCCCCGTGGTACTGCACGTCCATCAGCGTGCCCTCCACGCTCAGGCGATCGGCCTCCGCCTCGCGCACGAAGCGGATGTGCTCCGGCCGCACCGCGAAGGGCCGCGCCGCGCCGGTGAGCCGGTTGGCCAGCTCGCCCTCCACCACGTTCGAGCTGCCCACGAAGCGCGCCACGAACACCGTGCGCGGCTTCGTGTAGAGCCCCTTCGGCGTGTCCACCTGTTCGATCTTCCCCTGGTTGAACACCGCCACCCGATCCGACATGGAGAGCGCCTCTCCCTGATCGTGGGTGACATAGATGAAGGTGATGCCCAGCCGCCGCTGCAGCGACTTCAGCTCCGTCTGCATCTGCTCGCGCAGCCGTAAGTCGAGCGCCCCGAGCGGCTCATCCAACAGCAGCACCCGGGGCTTGTTGATGATCGCCCGAGCCAGGGCCACGCGCTGGCGCTGGCCTCCGGACAGCTCGGCGGGGCGGCGCTGGCCATAGCCCTGGAGCGCCACCAACTCCAGCGCGGCCTCGGCCTCCGCGTAGCGCTTCTTCTTGTCCACCCCCTTCACCCTGAGCCCATACGCCACGTTGTCCCGCACGTTCATATGCGGGAACAGCGCGTAGTCCTGGAACACGGTGTTCACGTCCCGCTCGTACGGAGGGACGCCCGCGGCCTCCTGGCCGTGCAGCAGGAGGCTGCCCGAGGTGGGCTGCTCGAAGCCGGCGATCAGGCGCAGGCACGTGGTCTTCCCCGAGCCCGAGGGCCCCAGCAGCGAGAAGAACTCCCCATCCTGGATGGAGAGGGAGAGCTCCTCCACGGCCCGGACGGTGCCGTAGTGCCGGCTGATCCGCTGCAGCTCGACGGCCGCCGTCACGGCGCTCAGCGCCCGCCCATGATCGCGATGTAGTCCTGCGTCCACTTGCTGTAAGGCACGCATGTCCCCTGGCTAGCGCATTTGGCGATGGGCGTCTTCCAGAAGTGGACCTGCTCGAAGCGATCGAAGCCGTTTGTCTTGCAGAAGTCGCTGCCCCCCGGCGCCGCCGTCTTGCAGGCGTCAGGAACCACCGGGTTGGAGCCAAACCACTCGGCCAGCGCCGCCTGCACGTTCTTGTTCAGCGACCACTCCAGCCACTTGTACGCGCACACCGGGTTCTGCGCGTCCGCGTGCATCATCGTCGTGTCCGCCCAGCCCGTGGAGCCCTCGGCGGGGATGGTGGAGGCCACCGGCTGCTTGTCGCCCTTCAGCCCGTTCACCTGGTAGGGCCAGGAGCTGGAGACGGCCACGCCCTCGTTCTTGAAGTCACTCATCTGCACGGTGGCGTCATGCCAGTACCGGTGGGTGAGCGCCTTCTGCGCCCGCAGCACCTTGAGCACCTCGGCGTACTGCTTGTCGTTGAGTTCGTACGGATCCTTGATGCCCAGCTCCGGCTGCTTCTTCATCAGGTACAGCGCCGCGTCCGCCACGTAGATGGGGCCGTCATACGCCTGCACCCGGCCCTTGTTGGGCTTGCCGTCCGGCAGGTTCTGCGGCTCGAACACCACGGACCACGAGGTGGGCGGCGTCTTGAAGATGGTGGTGTTGTACATCAGCACGTTCGGTCCCCACTGGTAGGGAACGCCGTAGTGCTTGCCGTCCACCGTGTGCCAGGGCGCGTTCTTCAGCCGCTCGTCCACCGCCTTCCACGAGGGGATCAACTCCAGGTTCAGCTCCTGCACCTTCTTGCCGAACACCAGGCGCAGGCTGGCGTCCCCCGAGGCGGTGACCAAATCGTACCCGCCCTGGTTCATCAGGCTCACCATCTCGTCCGAGGTGGCCGCCGTCTTCACGTTCACCTTGCAGCCGGTGTCCTTCTCGAACTGGGAGGTCCAGTCATACTTCTTGTCCGACTCGCCCCGCTCCACGTAGCCCGGCCAGGCGATGATGTTGAGCTTGCCCTCGGGCTTGCCGAGCTGCTTGGGAGGAGCCGCCAGGGCCTGGCTCGCAGCAGCAATCACCACACCAACGGCCAACGGCTTGAGGTTCCGCATCCGCGTCGCTCCTTGGGTTCATGAGGGCAAGCCCCAGGCTTACCCTACTCGGGGAAGTGCACGACGATGCCATTTCCCACGGCCCAGATGTCCTGGCGCGAGCTGGCGGCGATGTCCTTGAGCGCCCCGGTGGCGGTGAAGTGCTCCACCCAGCCCCCAACCACGGGCCGGCGGATCTTCCCGTCCTGGCTGGCGATGTAGGCCGAGTAGGCATCCGGCGCGGACACGCTGTTGAGATCCACCTTCATGCTGGGATCGGGGCTGAAGAAGTACCAGGTGGCGTTGCCGTCCCACCACAGCAGCAGCCCCTTCTTGCCCACGGCGTAGGCATGGGTGCTGTCCCACGCCCAGAGCCCCTGCACCGTGCCGTTGTTCGCCGAGGGCACGCCCGACAGCGTGAAAGAGGCTCGCGAGTCCGTGGTGACGTTGTAGCTATGGATATCGGCAGTGCTCGAGGAGTTGCCGGCGGCGAGGAGGAGCGTGGAGGGCGTCACGCCATGGATGTCCCAGTAAGGGTCTCCGGAGGAGCGCTGGAACTTCAACGTCGGCGCGTCGCCAGGAGTCCACGAGTAGAAGGCGCCCTCGTCATTCACGACATAGAGCGTGGTGGTGCCGCCGGACTCGAAGCCGATGATTCCTTGCAGGGGCCGGCTCGAGGGGGTGTTGCTCGCGCTCGCCGTGCTCGAGGAGGTGCAGGAAGCGGCGTTCGCCGTGTACATCGCCAGGCTGCCGCCGTCCCCGGCCAGGAACACGCTCCCATCACTGGGCCGCACCCACGCGGCGTTCCAGTTGATGTTGCCGCACTTCTGGTTGAAGTCGGTGAAGGCGCCCGTGCTGGAGCCCCGGTAGATCAGGGCTCCGCTGAGTCCCGCGATCCATACCTGGAGGCCCCCCGTGCCCAGGGCCACGGTGTTCCAGCCGTGGCTGGTGGGGATCGTCGGGCTGCCCAGCTGCTTCCAGCCCTTGCCGGCGCAGACGGCGGCCTCGTCCGTCTTCCCGTTGGCGCAGTTGTTGTCCCGATCGTCGCAGAGCTCGGTGCCCGTGCTCTTGTTGTAGGCGTCCAGATCGTCGCAGTCGGTGTGGTTGGTGACCTTGCCCGCGGGCACCGGATCCGTGGCGCAGACGTTCTGCGGCGCGCTCCCCAAAGCGCCCTCCCCGTCTCCATCCGCATCCGGGTAATAGCTGGTCGGCGGCAGCGCATTGCACTCGGTGCCCGTGTGGGCGCTGTTGCACACGTAGGTGCCCGGGCAGCCGGTGTTGGAGCAGGACTGCCCCTTCTGGGTGAAGGGCTCGTCAATGCCTCCCGCGCAGTTGTCGTCCACGCCGTTGCACAGCTCGGGGTTGCCCGGGAACCGCGCGGGATCCTTGTCGTCACAGTCCCCGCTGAGCGCCACGTAATGGGAGGACGGCGCGCAGGCGTGCACGGGCGCTCCCGCTCCCACGCCGTCGCCGTCCTCATCCAGGTAGTAGTCCGAGAAGGTCAGCCCATCATCCACGCCATTGCGACAGTCATTGTCGCGGCCGTCGCACACCTCCGTGGTGATACCGGGGTTGCTCTCCTTGTCCGAGTCGTCACAGTCCGTGCCGCCCGAGGAGGGGGCCATGTAGCCATCCCCGTCCGCATCCGTCGCGCTCAGGGCCACCTCGAGCGTCTCCACCCCCGCCTTCTCCAGGGTGTACTCGCGGGTGGCGCGGGCCACCTCCGGCCCATCGCACTTCTGCTCGTGCGCGGTGACGGTGATGGCCAACGTGCGGCCCCAGTCCGCCCCCCGGAACACGGCGATGTCCACCTTCGCGGGGGGGAGCCGGCCCTTGACGACGATCCGCTGGGACTGCGCCTTGGCGGGCGCGTCCTTGTCGTGCGCCTCCACGACGATGCAGCCGGCCCTGAAATCATAGGACGCCTGCACATGGACCGCCGCCTCGGTGGCTCCAGGGGGGTGCCCGCAGCCGAGGAAGAGGAGCGCCAGGGGGAGAAGAATCAGGCCTTTCATGGGCGCGGATTGTAGACGCGCTACGTCGGCGCGGGCGAGCGCCGTGAGAACAGCACGGTGGCCACCTCCGTCATCACCACCTCGCCCTTCTGGTTGCGAGCCTCCAGCCGCGACTTGAGGGCGCCGCGATCCGGCTTGCTGCGGGAGGGCGTGCAGGCGAGCACCTCGAGCCGCACCGAGAGTTCATCCCCGGGCCGCACCGGGAGCAGCCACCTCAGCTCGTCCAGCCCCGGCGAGCCCATACTGGCGGTGTTCTTCAGCAGGCCCTCCACGAGCAGGCGGTGGCAGATGGACGCGGTGTGCCAGCCGCTGGCAATGAGGCCTCCGAAGATGGAGCGGCGGGCCGCCTCGTCATCCACGTGGAAGGGCTGGGGATCGAACTGGCGGGCGAACGCGAGGATCTCCTCGCGCGGCACCACGTACGAGCCCAAGGAGATCACTTCACCGGGCTGGAAGTCCTCGAGGTAGCGCATGGGCCCGGCAGTATGCCCCGGGCCGACGCCGGAGTGCGGGGGGATCCTTCGCCTCCCGGTGCGACGCGGAGGTGAAGCGGCTCGAGGGGCTCGGCGCCAGGCGGATCGAGTTCGTCAAGAGCTGGTGGGTCATGGAGGCACCCACGGGCCAGCGCTTCTGTGTCGTGCGTCCGCAGCGCGGGGACAGGTCGGCCCCCATGCGAATACGTGGCCGCAGGAGCGCTGAGCCCGAGCGAGCCGGGCCTTCGCTCCCGTCGAGGCGCTACGCCACCCGGGCCTTCATGCTGAGGGGCTGAAGTTGCCCCACCAAGGCCCCGGCCAGTTTCTGCGCCTGGGCTGGCGGGATGTTCTTGAACGGGCTGGGAGTCAGTGGATCCCAAGCAGTGGGGATCCAGTGCCCGCTCCCCACTGGTGGGGACCTGAGGTCCACTCCCTGATGGGGAGTCAGTTAAAAACGAGGTCTGCTCCCCACCAGTGGGGAGCGAAGCCTCCTTCCCCATCCTCCACCGTCTCGTCTCGTGGACTCTCAAGCCCACGAGCTTGGACGGTGGCCCGATGCCCCGTCTTCGCAAGTGTCTGTTTTCTCAGCAGTCCAGGTCCTGGCCCGCCCTCTGCAATCTGCTGGGGCACGGCCGGCTGGTTCAGCGGCCTCCGCTCGCACGGTCAAGCGGCGGGGGGATGCCTGGCGGTGTCCCCGGTTTGGAGTGACAGATGTTCAAGTGGAAGTTCAAGCAGGAGAAGAACGGAGTCAGCAGTCTGGATCTGGAGGGCATGACGCTGGAGCAGGCGCG
>NZ_JBJMQP010000079.1:0-58518 GCF_045802625.1 Hyalangium sp.
CCGCGCGTCGAGCGCATCGCTCAGCAGTCCGGGGTCGAGGTGGAGATCGTGAAACGCTCGGACCCTACGCCCGGGTTTGTGCTCCAGGCCAAGCGCTGGATTGTGGAGCGCACGTTCGGGTGGTTGAGCCGAGAACGACGCTTGGCCAGAGACTACGAGCGAACGGAGGAGTCCTGCGAAGCGTTCGTCTACCTGGGCATGATCCGGCTAATGCTGGGCCGCCTTGCCTGAGTGCCTTGGCTCAACACCCTCTTATACAACAAAGCTTGTGGAGAAGGTGGGAAAGCTACTCCTTCAATCAACCTCACCAGCATCGACGATAGCCACTGATCCCCACTCCAGCGTAGCCAGTATGATTCAGAATTCGCAGCCAGGCGTACAGGCGATTGTCGTTCCGGAGTGGTGTCGCTCTTCCAGTTACACGCCCTGGCGTGTGCAGGGCATCCCGTCATATTTCTCCGAGGGGGTTACTAATCAAGACGCCTACGTCATTCACTCAGGTAGTGGCAATTACACTTTTGTCCTGGATCAGGCGATCATCAAGAACCCAATCCAGTGGACGCTCGAATTGGTTGTCACCGTGCTCCAACATGGCAAGCCCACTACGAAGGTGACGTGGATCCATCCATGAAGGAGGCCCATTCATTTTGGGACGCGCGATGAAGCACCCCGGCCAAGTCCTCGCACGACGATAGGCAACCGGGCTCAGGCCTCTTGCTGGGTCAGCCAGAACCAGTCCCCACCGCTGCGCAAGGCTCCCTCCATGAACTCGGAGAAGGAGCCTGCGATCTGCTTGCAGTACCCCGGATCCGGCCACGCCTCATGCCAGCCGTCGAAGATGGGATAGCGGCCATCCTGCTGACGGCTCACATCCACCAGGATGTAGTCCCCATCCTGGAGATCGCAGACCGTGTACATGGAGGCTGGCCCGCGCGAGTCATCGTCCTTGCCACGGATGGCGACCCGGGCTCGCCGGATCTCGGCCAATGGCAGGAACCAGTAGTCCGAGTCCGGGCGTCGCCTGAACAGCGCTGCGCCGTCACAGTGCAGATAGAAGGCGCGCAGGTCTGGATCCAACCTCCACCCTGCCCTCCGCTCGAACTCTTGAATCTGATCGAGGGAGGCCGGTGGATTGGGGAAATGGTGGCGCGAGATCTCTTCGAGCAGGGCGTTGATGGCCATGAACTCAGTCCGAATAGGGCAGGTTGGGCCCCACCGCGCTCCACCTGCTGCTTCCGGCGTAGCACTGGGGGTATTCGTCGGTGAAAACGTCGTGAACGTCAGGAGGGGCGGGCAGCACGTTGCGCCGGTCCGTTGGGTCGCCCCCGCGTTGGAGATCACGAATGTGGTGCCCAGGCCAATGGTCGTCTCCATTCTTGGGCCATTCTCCGAATTCTTCGCCCCACTCCTTGCGGAAAGAGTCGCGAGCCCCTTTCCACTTCTGGCGCCGCTGGGCCGTGTCCTTCGCCAACGGGTAGTCGCAGCAACAATGCGTAATCGCGTATCGGCCACCCGCAGAGGCCGAGAAGCCTTGGTACCGACCCTGCCAGTCCGTCTTGATGTCGGCCAGCCACATGCAGCCCATGAGTGGGTAGCCCTCGGAGGAGCACTTGGTCTGGCAATAGTCCATCCAGCGTTGGTTGCACTGCCACGGCCCGTAGTAGATGGTCGTCCGAGTCTGACCTCCGCCAGGACCTAGTATCAGCGGCCCCACCCACTTGGCGGATGCAGGGGGAGCCCCTGGAGCAGCATGCGTCCCGCCAGGTGTCTCGCAGCCAGAACTGGCGATCATCATCATGAGGATCTGGATCGCAACTCTCCGCCCTGGTGGTGGCCACATGGCTCGAAGCGTAAACGAACCCACGCTCACAAGTCAGGTCCGGAGGCTCTTCACTCCTGCTGCCCCTGGGACACGCGCAGTCCACGCGGCACCACGAGCCGCTCGATGAGCTCGAACACCGCGCTGACGGCGAGCGCCAGCAGCGCGGCGGGCACGGCGCCCTCCAGGATGAGCCCCGTGTCGTCCAGGCGGATGCCGGTGAGAATGGGCTGCCCGTAGCCACCGGCTCCAATCAATGCACCCAGCGTCGCCGTGCCCACGTTGATCACCGCGGCGGTCTGGATGCCGGCGAGGATGGAGGGCGCGGCCAGTGGCAGCTCGATGCGCCACAGCCGCGCGCCGGGCGGCAGGCCCAGGGCCTCGGCGGACTCGCGGATGTCTCCTGGGATGCCACCGAGCCCCGCGGCCGTATTCCGGACGATGGGCAGCAGCCCATAGAGGAACAGCGCGACAATCGCCGGCCGCGAGCCAATGCCCAACAGGGGGATCATCACCACCAGCAGCGCCAGCGAGGGCACCGTCTGGATGATGCCCGCCAGCCCCAGCACCACCCGCCCCACCCGGGCCCGCTTCGCCGCGAGCACTCCCAGCGGCACCGCCACCGCCACGGCCCCCAGCAGCGACACGAGCACCAGGAACAGGTGCTCGCGCGTCCGGCGCCACACCCGCGAGCCCAGCCCGTCCGTGCGCACCTCCGGTTCGAGGCCCAGCTTCCGCGCGAGGAACTCCGAGGCCACCTGCGCCTCGGGGATGCGCTCCAGACGGGCCCGCGCGTTGAGCTGCACCATCTCCCGCTCGGAGAGCAGCCCCTCCATGCGGAGCACGGCCTCGAGCACCCTCGGGTTCCGGTTCGCCCAGTCCTGCCGGTAGAGCAGCACGGCCTCGTAGGCGGGGAAGTGCCGCAGATCATCCTCCAGCACGCGCAGGCCGTAGGCGGCGATCTCCGCGTCGGTGGAGTACAGGTCCGTCACCTGGATGGCGCCGCTCTCCATCCCCCGGTAGGCGAGATCATGATCCAGCCCGCGCACCTCCCGCTGGGGGAGCTGGTAACGGTCTCGCAGGGCGGGCCAGCCGTCGGCGCGATCCATGAACTCATTGCTGAAGCCGAAGCGCAGCTCCGGGTGCGCGCGCAGATCCGAGATGCGCCGGATGCCCAACCGCTCGGCCTCCGCCTCCTTCATCCCCAGCGCGTAGGTGTTGTTGAAGCCGAGCGGCTGGCTCATCCCCAGCCCCTCGGCGGCCAGGGCCTTGCGCAGCTCGGCGTCACTGTGCAGGCCGCGCGAGGCGAGCAACTCCTGGCGCAGCGTGCCGGTGTACTCGGGATAGAGCTCCAGCTCGCCGCGCTTGAGGGCCTCCCAGAGCACGGTGGTGCCGCCCAGCTCGCGCCGATGCACCGCACGCGCCCCAGAGGCCCGCGCCAGCCGCACCACCATCTCTCCCAGGATGACGGACTCGGTGAACTTCTTGGAGCCCACGCGCACCTCGGGCGCGGTGTCCACCGGCTCCGGAGCACCACAGGCCACGAGCCCGGTGACCAGCCCCAGCACCACGCTCGCGAGCAGGGCCCTCACGCGCTCCCCTCCAGCGTCAGCCGCTGTGCCTGGATGAAGCGGGTGACGAACGGATCGGCGGGGCGCGCCTCCAGCTCGGCCAGCGTCCCCTGCTGCACCACCTGCCCTTCGCGCAGCAGCACCACGTGCTGGCCCAGAAACGCCGCCTCCGCCAGATCATGCGTGACGAGCACCACCGTCTTGCCCAGCCGCGCGAAGATGGCGCGCAGATCCCCCTGCAGCTCGGAGCGGACCATCGGATCCAACGCCCCCAGCGGCTCATCGAGCAGCAGCACGTCCGGCTCCAGCATCAGCGCGCGCATGAGCCCCACGCGCTGGCGCTGGCCGCCCGAGAGCTGCCCGGGAAACCGGGCCAGCGCATCCGCCGGGAAGCGCGTCAGCTCCACGAGCGAGTCCAGCCGGGCCCGGATGCGCGCCTCGGGCCACCGCAGGTAGCGGGCCATGAGGTCCACGTTCTGCCCAGCGGTGAGGTGTGGAAAGAGCCCGCCGCCCTGGATCGCGTAGCCCATCCGCTGGCGCACCGCGAGCACCGCTTCCTCCTGGGAAGGCAGCACCTGCCCATCGAAGAGCACCCGACCGGTGTCTGGCCGGAGCAGCCCGTTCATCAGCCGCAGCAGGGTGGACTTCCCGCACCCGCTCGGCCCGAGCAGCACGGTGGTGCGTCCGGGCGGCAGCCGCAGGTCCACGGGCCGCAGCGCCTGCAGGGTGCCGAATCGCTTGGATACCCCCTCCAGCTCGAACACCGAGGCACCCTCCCGCCCGGAACGCCCGGGAGGATCCATCATCGCCCGTCAGCACAGACCGTGGTGGGGTTTCTCCAGCGGCGGCTTACGGCCTACACCTTGCCCTATCCCTTCACGACGTAGACACACGAAGCGTGGCCCTTCTTGCGGCACGGCAGGCTGTCGTCATGGTGGATGGAGCCCACCGCGTTGAGCCGGCGCAGGCCGCCGAACAGCATCCCCCGATCGAACGCGCACGGGTACGGGTTGTCGCTCTGGACCTCCACCGAGCCATCGGGCCGCAGCTTCCAGCGGTAGTGCCCGATGCCCTCCTTGATCCGCCCCGTGGCCGCATCCCACATGGGCCGGCCGTTCTTGCGGTGGTTCAGGTGGTAGCCCGGGTCCATGGACTCCACCATCGTCTTGATGTCCTTGACGCTCGGCGGCCACTCCACCGTCTTCATCACCGACACGCCAATCTGGTGCAGCACCGAGTCCCCCATGTGCTGGCTGGCTCGGGCGAAGGCGCGCAGGAACGCGTCAAAGGGGTACCAGGACTCGGGCTCCACGATGACCAGGCCGTCCGGGCCCTTCTGGCCCAGGCCCTCCGCCAGGAGGATCTGGCTGGCGATGGACTTGAACTGTCCGAACGCCTGGACCAACCCCAGCACACTGCGGCCTGATACCTCGATGCCCTTGAACTCGTTGAACGGAATCATGTCGCGGCGGGTCCTCTCGGCGGCCCGGCTCACTCCCCCTGATGCCCGCTCCTCCCCACCACCCAGGCCGAGCGCAGCGATGATGGCACGCCTGCTCCCTCCCCCACACCACCCGTTGGGTTTTTCACGCTCGCCGCGCTCCCCCTCCCCGCCGCGTGTCTCACTCCCCTGCACATTCCCCGCTTTTCATTCAAACCCTGCTCATAAATCCACGCTGGCCGGAAATCCTTGCTCACCGGGCGACGGTGTCACTGGAAACTTCCGCCCGGTTGCCTTGAATCAAAAAACGTCGGAAGAACACGACCTTAGAGGGTGTTTAAAGTTGCCGCGTGCTAACGAAGTGCATTAGTATGAGGAATAAAGGAGCTCCAATGCCAGACATTGGGGTTGGAGCTCAGAGCCACCCGCACGCGGACACCCGGGGGCGAGTCATCGCTCTCGAGTGGGGTGGGAAGTGCGCAGCGGGCTTGCCTTCTGCATCCTCGGGGGATGATGCAGAGGGGGCCCGCTGCGGTTTTTTCTGCCCTACTTCATGACTGCGGCGGTACCACGGCAGGCACTACGGGCGTGAGCCCCTGGGTGCCCGCGGCGAGCATCCGCCCGATGAGCACCTCCGCCAGTCCGCCGCTCTGCGTGCTGCCGCCGCCGACCGAGATGTCCGGCACCAGCTTCACGTGGTGCTCGCCCAGGATGCTGGCGATCTGCACCGCGGTGTAGCCCGCGGCCCCGAGCGCATCCTGGCCCTGGCGGTGAGCCTCCGCCTTGGCCGCACCCACCTTGAGCACCAGCCCCGCCTCGGCCTCGGCCTTGGCGGCGCCCACCTGCAGCACCGTCTTGGCCTCCGCCTCGGCCTTGGCCAGGCCCACCATGCGCACGGACTCGGCCTCGGCCTCGGCGCGCGCCTTCACCGACAGCGCCTCGCCGCGGGCGGACTCCACCTGGGCCCGGGCGTTCTGCTCGCTGATGCGCACCTGCTGCTCGCTGCGCACCACCTCCGCCTGGATGTTGGCGATGGCCAGCTCGCGCTGCAGGTCCTGCCGCTTCACCTCCGCCATGCGCTGCACCTCGTACGTGCGCTGAAGCTCCTCGGCGATCTTCCGGTCCGTCTGCGTCTTCATCAGCTCCGCGGGCGGGGCGATGTCGCCAATGAGCGTGTCGATGCACTCCACGTCATACGCCTGGATGGCCTTGCGGATGGCATCGAAGGCCTGCTTCTGCCTGTCGCTGCGCGCCGAGAGGAACTCGAGCACCGTCACCTCCTGAGCCGAGTTGCGGAAGTAGTTGCCCACCGTGGGCTGCAGCACGTGGTCCACCAGGTTCTGCATGCTGCCGACCCGGGAAATCACCCGCGGGGCGTTCTTCACGCTGATGTGGATGATCTGCGACACGTCCAGGTTGAAGCCGAAGCCGTCCTTGCTGCGCACGTGGATGCTGGAGAGCTTGTCGTCATACTTGTGAGACTCCGTACGGTTGGCCCAGTTGAGGACGATGTTGGTGGTGGGCACCAGCTCCACCTTCATGACCCGCGTGTTGAGCGGGTGCTTGCCGGGCAGCAGCGGCTCCACCCACACGCCCTTGCGGCCCTTCTCCACCAAGTCACCGTGCGTGAAGCTGTCGCCGGACACATCCAGGTGCTCGCGCCCCACGTAGGAGACCACCACCCCCACGTAGCCGATGGGGATCTCCGTCAGCGGAATCAGCTCCACCTGGACGAACCAGGGGTTGAGGTTCCACGAGCCAGACATCAGCACCTCCTCCTGAAGGCCTCGGCTGCCGCCCGCGTCGATGAAGACCTGCGGGTTCTGGAAGCTGTCATGGGCCTCCACCACCGGGCCGGCCAAGTCGCCCGCCGCCACCGGCTTGCCGTCGAGCGCGGTGACGATGCCCACGCGGTCCGCGGGCACGTGGAAGACGCGCAGCAGGCTGGCGTCCATGCCGTGCTTCGAGGCGGTAGCGGTCGTCACCACGTCGAACAGCGCCGGGTTGATCCGGTAGTGGCCGGCGGTGAGGAAGCCGGCTTGCCGGCCGCGCTGGCCGCTGTTGTTGAGGAACGCCTCCGCGTCCTGGAAGTTGTCACACTCCACCACCTCTCCGAGGATGCGCTCCGCGGGCAGCGGCGCGCCGTCCTTGGCGACGACGAGAGCGATCTCCCCGGGCCGCACGATGACGAGCGGCACGCGGACGACCTTGTACTGCCAACGCCACAGACCGAAGTGCCAGCCCGGCGAGAGCATCCGCGCCTGGTAGCCGGCCTCGCCCTTGCGAGCGACGAGGCGGCCCGGAGGCAGCGGCCGGCCGAAGCGGCGAATCATCAGGCCGGACTCGCCCTCGCGGATGACCCAGGTGCCCAGAGCGAAGATGAGCCAGATGGCCAACCCCGGCAGCACGATGGCGCCAGCGAGGAGCAGCGGGTGGTTCTGGATGAAGTCGAACATTGTCAGCCCTTCCTTTCGAGGCTGAGCCCCCTCAGTGCATCCGCCCTGCCAGGACCAACCGGTTGGATTTGCTGGGGCAGGACTTCGCCCCACGTGTCCCAACCGAATTCGATTTCGGTGCAAACCGTGTTTGAATGCCGGACATGGCTACCGTGCTCTGGGAGGGGCCGCCCCCTCCGTCCTCGCTGACCGCGCTGCTCGCCACGGAGGGCCACCAGTTGGTGACACGCGGCGCCGCCGAGGTGGCCGTGGTGTGCACCTCCTCCGCGGCCCGGCTCCCCGCCTCGCCCATGCCCGGCCTGCCGTGGCTCTGGGCCTGTCAGGCGCGGCTCTCGCCGCAGCTCGCCACCGAGGCGGCGCTGGCAGGGGCGTATGACGCGCTGTGGTTGGGAGCCGCGGATGCGCCGCGGCGGCTCGTGGCCCGGGTGTCGGAGATGGCCGTGCCCGAGCCGGCTCCGGCGCCCTCCCCCACCTTCGTGGCCAGGAGCGCCGCGTCGCGCGCCGCGCTCCACCAGATTGCTCGAGCCGCCCGCACCTCCATGCCCGTGCTCATCACGGGCGAGACAGGCACGGGCAAGGACGTCACCTCGCGCCTGCTCCACACCTGGAGCGAGCGCCGTGACAACCGCTTCGTGCCCATCAACTGCGCGGCCATCCCCAACGAGCTCATGGAGGGCGAGCTCTTCGGCTACGCGAAGGGAGCCTTCTCGGGCGCGACGAAGGGCTTCGACGGGCAGCTCATGGCGGCGGCCGGCGGCACCGTGTTCCTCGATGAGATTGACGACACGCCCCTGTCCCTGCAGATGAAGCTGCTGCGCGTGCTGGAGGACCGGGTGGTGACGCGCCTGGGCGAGTCCGAACCCAAGCAGGTGGACTTCCGCATCGTCGCGGCCACGAACCGGGACTTGCGCGGGCTCATCGCCAAGGGCGTCTTCGGCGCGGACCTCTACGAGCGTCTGGCCATCGTCAGCATCCACCTGCCGCCCCTGCGCGAGCGGCAGGAGGATCTGCCTCCGCTCATCGAGCACTTCATCGCCCGCTTCCAGCGCGAGGAGCCCAGCGCTCCACAGGGCCCCATTCACGTGACGCCCGAGGCGCTCGCCGCGCTCCAGGCCTACCCCTGGCCGGGCAACATCCGCGAGCTGCGCAACGTCCTCTTCGAGGCGCTCGTCTACAAGCGCGTGGGCCGGGAGATCCTCCCGTCGGATCTTCCGCGGCGCGTGCTCCGCCGAGGCGCCGAGCAGAGCTCGCACGGCAGCCTGGACACGCCGGCCCTCTCCCGCGCCATGGACACAGGCGCCTTCAACCTGCGCGCGGAGGTGGAGGCGCTGGAGCGGCTGGCCCTCACCCTGGCCCTGGAGCGCTCGGGCGGCAATGCCTCACGGGCGGCGGAGCTGCTGGGCGAGGTGGGCCGGGGACGCTCGGCGGATCCGGGCGCCACCGTGCGCGCGATGATGAAGCGGCTCGGCGTGGCCGGCCCCAACGGCGCACCCCAGAGCGCTGGCAAGGCGAGCGGGCGCTCCCGGAGCTGATCTGTCACCCATCCGCACCTGGCGCGACAGAGTCGGCGGTGGCTCGAGGGTTCAGTGATATCTGGCCCTCAACCCCCTCCTCTCCGTGAACGCAGCCCCTCTCCACCTCTCCAGGCGCATCCCCCTCACGGCGCTGGCCATGCTGGCCATCTCGCTCCTGCTGGCGGGCGCCTGCACGGCCTTCTTCCTGGTGACCGCTCGCGGCCGGGACACCTCCCGGTTCGAGCGGCAGGTCCAGATGACCCAGGACCAGATCACCGCCCATCTGAAGTCGGACATCACCCTGCTGCGCGGGGCCGCGGGCTTCTTCGCCGCCAGTAAGACGGTCACCCTCCAGGAGTTCCGCATCTACGTCCAGCGGCTCGACATGGAGCGGTACGACCCGGGCGTGCAGGGCATTGGCTACAGCCAGCGCATTCCCTCCAGCCAGAAGCAGGCCTGGGTCGACCGGCTCCGGGCCAGCGGACTGCCGACCTTCCACCTCTGGCCCGAGGAGCCGCGCGAGGAATACCACTCGATCATCTACCTGGAACCTCCGGACGCCCGGAACGAGGCGGCGCTGGGCTACGACATGTTCACCGAGCCCACCCGCCGCGCGGCCATGGAGCGGGCCTGGCTGTCCGGGGAGCCCGCGCTCTCGGGCCGGGTCATCCTCAAGCAGGAGATCGACGCCGACCTGCAGATGGGCTTCCTGCTGTACGTCCCCGTGTACAGGGGAGGAGCCGTGCCCGCCAGCGAGGCGGAGCGCCGGGAGAAGCTGGAGGGGTTCGTCTACAGCGCCTTCCGGGCGAAGGATCTGTTCAACGGCATCTTTCCCTCCGACCCTCTGCCGCGCATCTTCTTCCGCATCTACGACGGCATGGAAGCCCGCCCCGAGCAGCTGCTCTACGAGTCACCCTCCGACGGGGAGCGGCCCCTCGAGTCCCCACGCTTCACGCACACCTCACACCTGGAGTTTGGGGGGCGGCCGTGGACGGTCGTCTACACCTCGAACGCTCCCTTCGAGCAGACCTTGCTGACGCCCTGGGTGCCCGCCGTGGGGGCGATGGGCCTGCTGCTCAGCCTGTTGGTGTTCACGATCGCGTGGACGCAGATCAGCGCGCGGCAACGCGCCGAGGCCAGCGAGGCGGAGCGAGCCCAGCTCCTGGCGCGCGAGCAGGCGGCCCACGCCGAGGCCGAGGCTCAGCGCACCTACCTGCACCAGCTCTTCATGCAGGTCCCGGCCCTCATCGGCATCATGAGGGGGCCCCAGTTCATCCTCGAGTTCGCCAACTCCATGTACCAACAGGTGATGGGCTCGCGGGAGATGGTGGGCAAGCCGCTGGGCGAGGTGATGCCGGACCTGTCGCCGGAGATCCTGGCGATGTTCGACACGCTCTACAGGACGGGGCAGCCGCAGTTCGCTCGGGAGCTGCTCATCCCCATCGTCTATGCCCATGGGCAGGTCGAGGAGCGGTACTGGAACTTCGTGTTGCAGCCGCGCCGCAGCCGGGAGGGCCAGGTGGATGGAGTGCTGGTCTTCGCCTTCGAGGTCACGGATCTGGTGCTGGCTCGCCACGAGGCGGAGGCGAACCGCGAAGAGGCGCGAGGGAGCGCGCGGAAGCTCCAGACCATCACCGATACCCTGCCGGCGCTCGTGGCCTACGTGGACAACCAGGAGCGCTACCGCTTCGCGAACCGGACGTATGAGGCCTGGTTCGGCCTGAAGCCCGAGGAGCTCGTGGGCAAGAGCATCCGGGAGTTCATCGGGGAGCCGGCCTACGAGCAGTTCAAGGACCCCATCCACCGGGCCCTCGCGGGCGAGCCCGTCCGCTACGAAGCCGAGCTGCCCATCCAGAAGGGTCCCCCCATCCACACCCAGTCCAGCTACCTCCCGGATCGGGATGCCCAGAGCCGGGTGCGGGGCTTCGTGGTGCTCGCGTTCGACATCACCGAGCGCAAGCGGGCGGAGGAGGCCGTCCGCAACGCCGTGCGGCTGCGCGACGAGTTCCTGTCCGTGGCCAGCCACGAGCTGAAGACGCCCCTGACGCCGCTGAGCCTGAAGCTCCAGATGCTCGCGCGTGAAGCGGAGGCCCAACCCGAGTCTCCCTTCGTGCTGAAGGTTCGCAAGGACGTGGAGGCGGGGCAACGGCAGATCAAACGGCTGGCGGATCTCATCGGCGACTTGCTGGATGTGTCGCGGATCAGCTCCGGGAGGATGAAGCTCCAGTGGGAAGAGGTGGACTTCGCCGCCGCGGTCCGCGAAGTCGTCGCGCGGCTGGAGCCCGAGGCCACCCGGGCGGAGTCTCGGCTCACCGTGGAGGCGCCGGAGGCGCTGTGGGGACGCTCGGACCGGATGCGGTTCGAGCAGGTGGCGGAGAACCTGCTGACGAACGCCATCAAGTACGGCGCCGGCCAGCCCATCCACGTCCGGCTGGAGGCGAGTCCCGGGCGGATGACGCTCACCGTGCGGGACCAGGGCATCGGCATCGCGCCCGAGCACCAGGCTCGCATCTTCGAGCGGTTCGAGCGCGCCGTGTCCGAGCGGAACTACGGAGGCCTGGGCCTGGGGCTCTACATCACCCGCACCATCGTGGAGGCCCTGGGCGGCACCATCCGCGTGAAGAGCGAGCCCGGTCAGGGCGCCTGCTTCACCGTGGAGCTGCCCCGCGAGCCGTCCGTGCCGTAGGCGCGCTCGAGGATCTCGTCGCTGGACAGGCCGCTGGCCTTCGCGGACTCCACGTCCAGGCCCTCGCCGTGGCCTCGGCCTCGGCCCTCGAAGACGATGTCCGCGCCATCGAAGGAGGCCATGCGCGGACACGCCGGCAGCTTCAGCCCCGAGCGCAACAGCTCGCAGGGCAGGGACTCGGTGGTGTCGAAGGTCGCCCCGGACTCCTGCTGGGTCCGGACGAAGAAGACGCGGCCCGTGTCGAAGCGCAGCACCGCGAGCCCCTGGCCCAGCAGCGACTCCACCCGCGTCCGGGGGCGCAGCTCCCGCCAGGGCTCCTGTCCTCCCTGGGAGAAGAGCAGCCACTCGTCCCAGCGCAGCGGCGGCGAGCGCAGCGCCTTCTCCTCCTCCGGCTGCACGCGCCCCGTACCGAGGAAGGCCTGGCAGTGCGTCGTGTCGCAGATGGGGCGGCCTCCGTGGCGGCTCCCGGCGTGCTGCTCGTTGTGCGCCGCCACGCGCGCCAGCGCCACGCGGGCCTCGCCCTTGAGCGACGCGTCCTCCGAGGCCACCACTCCCGCCGTGTACAACAGGCGCGTGGTGCGGAAGAGGAAGTCCGAGCCCCGCCGCGCGTTGCGCTCGCGCTCGGTGGTGGGCACGCCCAGGGGTGGCCGGTACGGCGGCGGGGAGGACCCCGTGAAGATGCCCGCGTAGTCCCGCCCTTCCGCGGGCAGCCCCGGCACACGCACGCGCCACGGGCTGCCCAGGCAGAGCGCGGGGCCGCGAGCCACCATGTCCCGCATCCGTGAGAAGCCCTGGGGCGCGGGGCGCGGCATCCCGTCGCTGATCGCGAAGCCCGCGCCTCGACAGGCTGCCTCCACGTCCGAGGGCGCCGCCAGCCCCAGCACCTGCACCCGCGCCGCCTCCAGGCCCGGACGCTGGCGCACGCGGGCCAGCACCTTGGGCACCTCGTCCGCGAAGCTGCGCGGCATCTTCCCGGGCCGCATCGCCACCGCGATGAGATCCGCGTCCACCGCGACGATCCACCCGTACTGCGGCCGGCTCGCCGCGTCCCGCACGGTGCCTGTCTTGGTGGCCACGCCCGCGTACGCTGGCGAGGCCGGGAGATCCGACAACGTTCCTTGCGCGGCGTTGTCCTTCATCAGCTCGATCAGCTCGGGATGGGCCTCCGCCAGCAGCCGGTAGGCCTGCGCCATGCCCCAGGGGGAGAGCGCCAGCGTGGAGCGCAGCCCGATGGCATCCGCCATGTCCGCTGGCTTTCCCGTGAGCCCCACCGCCGACAGCACCGCGCCCCACGGCCCGAAGTCCGGCGCCGCGCCTCCCTTCGCCGCCCAGTCCAGGAAGTAGCCGTTGCACGAGCGCAGCAGCGCCGTGCGTCCGTCCACCTGCGCCGGCAACCCCTGGCCACACGCCCACTCCTGCACGCCCGAGCGTGGCGTCAGCAGCGGCGGCGTGGGGCTCCCAGCGAGCACGAAGGGCTTGAGCGTGGAGCCATAGGGCACCGCGCGTTGGACATCTCCCTCGGAGAGCAACACCTCACCCGAGTGCCGGCTCAGCACCACCGTGGCCTCGGAGGCCGCCCGCACCGCCACATCCGCCAGCTCATCGATGCTGAGCGGCACCGCCCACCGCGAGCCATCCGCGCACTGGCGCAACCGGCGAGAGAGCGCCCTCGGAAAACCCCGGTCTTCTCCCAGGATGCGCGCCAGGGCCCGCCGCGCCTTGGGCGTGTCCACCGACGGCGCGCGGCCCAGCTCCGAGGCCGCGGCGCTGAGCGATTGGTAGGGCGCGTCGCGCCACTCGGGCAGCTCGCCGCTCACCTCCAGCGCGAAGGCCTCGTGGAAGAGCCGATCCTCGGAGGCCGCGGGACAGGCCCACCACAGGAGCTGGTGCGCCAGCTCGTGCCGCATGGCGACGAGCATGCGCTCATCCAGCACGCCCGGGGTGTTCTGCCGCAGCTCCACCACGCCGGGCTTGCTCTGGGCGTTGCGCTCCGGCGCCAGCCCCAAGCCGCGCTGGAGGCGGATGGGCGCCGGGGCCTGCGTGGGGACTCCACCGGCCTCGGCCGCGTACCGCGCCTCCAGGTCCTTCCAGGCCGCCTCGGCCTCGGTGCGCAGGGCGGCCTCGGGCGTGACATCGCCCTGCGTGAGGAACATCGGGGTAGCCGCGAGGAGCGCGGCCGTCACCGCGGCCCACCCCATGCGCTACCAGTCGCCCCGCGGCTTCTCCGAGGGCTTCACCGACAGCACGTCCGACTTCGTCCGGCCGCGCAAGGTGGCCACGTACATGTCCTCGATGGAGGCGGGAGGCACGTTGAACTTGCCCGCGAACTGGGCCCTCATCACATAGCCCACCGAGCGTGGGCTGTCGCTCCACCACGCCGGCTCCTCGAAGAAGAACGTCGCCCGCTCGGGGCTGAGCACGCGCCGCTTGAGGGCCTCGGGCGCCAGGTTCAGCGAGTACGGCGCCGCCCGGAACTCCTTGTCCTCGATGAGCGGCACGAAGCCCGCGGGCACCGCGTCCTCCACCACGTAGTACGCCGAGCGCGCCTTGTTGTCGCCGCGCGCATCGAGGGTGAGCTCGACAAACACCTGCTCGCCCTGGGCGACTGGCTCCCCGGCGGCCAGCTCCACCTTGCCCTCGGGGCGCAGCACCCAGTACTTGCGGTTGATGCTCATGCCTTCGGCGCGCGGCTGCACGTCCGGCAGCGGCGTGAGCGTCGTCGCGCGCAGCGTGGCCACACCATCGAACGAGCCCACGTTCACCGAGCGCGTGCCCGGCTCGAGCGTGGCCACCAGGCCCATGCCTCGCGGCGCGAAGCTCACCGGGCCCTTGGCGCCCTTCACCTCCGGCGGCGGCAGCTTCTTGAAGGTCTTGGCGTCCCGCTCGATGAGCCACAGCGAGTGCAGCAGCGCCGTGCTCCGATCGAAGGTGGAGATGTCCGGCTGGGTGAGCAGCTCCAGCAACTGGCGACGCGCCTTGTCCACGTCCAGCTTCCCGAAGGAGGCCGCGTGCGCCAGCAGCGCGGTGAGGCCCACGCGCCGCAGCGGGTACTGGAAGAAGGCCTCGGACACGGTGTCCGTCCTCAGGCCCGCCAGCTTGACGAAGCCGTCGTTGCTGGCCGTCACCAGCGTGTCCATGCGGGCCTGCAGCGCGGGCTCCTTCATCACTCCGGACTTCTCCGCGGCCAGCACCGAGAGCGCCAGCGGGTAGAGGTCTCCCGGCGTCGCGCGATCGATGAGGGCTCGCACCCGCGCCGCCTGATTCGCGCCGTACAGCCGGGAGAGCACGTAGGCGCGCGTGGCGTCGTACTCGAAGGGCAGGTTCTCCTGCGCCTCCAGCCAGCGCGCGGAGTCCGTCAGCCGCGGATCATTGGCGTCCACCAGGCCCGCGTCCGCCGCGTAGGCCAGGCCGTCCAGGGCGATGAGGGTCATCGCCACATCAGGCGTGCTGTATCCGCCGAACCAGGTGAAGCCGCCGCCCTTCACCGCCAGGGCGAGGATGCGCGAGGTGCCCTGCACCGAGCGGCTGCGCGCTTCGGCCAGCAGGGACTGGCTCTCGGGGTCCAGCTTGTCCAGCGCGTCCACCTTCTTGAGCGTCTGGTAGAGCGCCACGTTGGGCACGGTGGTGGAGACGAGCTGCTCCAGGCAGCCATACGGGTAGGTGAGCAGCTCGCGCACGTTGGTGAGCGCCGCGTCCACCAGCGAGGGCTGGAGCACCAGCTCCACATCCGCCAGCGTGGCCGAGCCCGGCGCCTGCAGCGCCAGATCTCCACCGCCCCAGGCGGACACCTTCACCGGCTCCTCGACGGCCGCGGGCCGCACCGGCACCGCGCGGCGGTCCTTCAGCAAGTCCTTGCCGCCCGTCACGTCCACCGCCAGCTCGGCGGCGCCCGGTGCGGTGGCCTTGATCTGCAAGGGGATGATCTGCTCGCCGCCCTGGCCCAGCTCCACCTTCTGCTGGGCCTGGTTGGCCTGGAGCATGCCCGCGGAGGCGAGCTTCACGTCCAGCACCTGGCTGCCCTTGGAGGCGGCGCCCGCGGACAGGCGCACCGAGGCGAGCGCCTCGTCCCCCGCGCGGAGGAACTGCGGCAGCGACGCGTACAGGTTGAGCCCGCCGCGCGTGGCGAACTCGGAGGTGCCCTCGCCGAAGCGGCCCGAGGTGTCCGCCGCCACCGCCGTCACCACCCACAGCGTCTGGTTGGAGGGCAGCTTGAAGCGCACCGTGGCGCGCCCGTCGCGATCCGTCACCACGTCCGGCTGCCAGAAGGCCGTGTCGCGCTCCTCGTCCTTGGGCTTGCGCGTGGGCGGCTTGATGGAGGCGAAGGCGTGGTCCGGCAGCCCCGCCATCTTCCGCGCCAGCGCCTCGCCGTAGCCGTAGCCCTGGAACTCGGCGGAGTAGAAGTTGGAGACGTTGTTGCGCGCCGGCGGGTAGAAGAAGTCCAGCACCTTCGGGCGGAACTCGCTCTGGATGGCGTACACGGCCTTGTCCACCACGCCCACCGAGAGCTGGGCCACCACGCCGTTGCCCTCGTGGTCCGTCACGCGCACGTCAATGGCCTGCTCGGTGAGCGGGGCGGCCTCGGCGCGGCGCGGCTCCAGCTTCACCGTGAGGGTGCGCTCGGCCGGGACGATGCGGTAGGTCACCGTGCGCTCCTCCCAGCGGCCGGATGCCGTCGGGTACGCCACGGACACGTACACCGCGCTGCCGAAGCGCTCCTCCACCTTGAAGGAGTGCACCAGCGTGCGGCCGTCCTGCTTCAGCAGCTGCGAGCCGTAGAGGCCCGCGCCGGTATAGGTGATCCACACCGGGCCGTCGTTCTTGCCACCCGGGCCCCAGCTGTCTGGGAACAGGCCCACCAGCTGCGCCGTGTCTCCCGGCGACAGCGTGCCCGAGAGCGAGGCCAGCGTGAGGTTGGCCACCCGAGCCACAGGCTCGTCGCTGCCGCCGATGACGAGCATGGACTGCTCGCCCGTCCATGCCTTGCCGTGCTTGTCCTTCACGGTGATGCGCGCCAGCACCGTGCCCACGTCCCCCGTGGGCACCTTCTCGCGAGCCACGCCGTCCGCGCCCGTGCTGAACGAGCGCTTCTCCAGGCTCTTCTCGCCGCCGTCCGCCTTGCGCAGCACGAACTCCACCTCGCCCTGCGTGGCGCCGTAGGGCTTGCCGGACAGCGTGGTGGCGCGCACGGACAGCGTCGCCTCGCCGCCCTTCCTCGTCATCGCGTCCGAGAAGCTCCCCACGCCCAGGACCTCCACCTCCGACAGGAAGAAGGAGGAGCTCGCGTTGGCGAAGGTCTTCTGATCATCCATCGCGCGCACCGTGAGCGTGTAGCGGTACGGCAGCCGCTCCTCGCCCGGCTTCAGCGGGGGCACGGCGATCTCGATAGTCGCCTCGCCGTTCGCGTCGAACTTCGTCGCGCTCTCCCAAGGGTCCCCATCCGCGCCGCGCTCGGCCACGGAGGAGTAGAGCCGCTCCGGCACGCTGAGCTTGCCCTCGGTGGTGGAGGCCGTGCCGTACGTCACCGCGCTGCCCTGCCCGCCCTTGCCCGCGTCATCCACCCACGCGGGCGCGTCCAGCAGCGAGCGGTAGAGGAACACCTCGTACTTCGCGCCCGGGGGAGCCCCGCCCGCGTAGCGCCGCGCCTTCACCGTGGCCTTGAGCGTCTCGCCCGGGACGATGTTCTCCTTCTCCGGGTTGAGCTCCAGATAGAAGGTGGGCTTCACATAGTCCTGCACGCGCGCCTCGGCCTGGTGCGACTGGTCATCCACCGAGGCGTTGATGCGCAGCACGCCGGTGCCCAGATCCTGCGGCACGCTCATCTCGCCATTGAAGCTGCCGAACTCGTCCACCGAGACGCGCGTGGACACCTCGCGCCCCTCGGCCGACTGGAGCTTCACCAGCACCTCCTTCTTGCGCGGGGTGAACAGGCGCGCCAGGTACGTGTCCGGCTGGCGCAGCACGCCACGGAACTTCACTTGATCGCCCGGCTTGTAGATGGGCCGGTCGCTGTAGATGAACACGTCCGGCGCCACCGCCAGCGAGGAGTAGAAGTCCGTGTCCACCAGCGCCGTGTCCTGGCCCACCGTGGCGGTGGCCAGCAGGCGCGGCTCCGTCGCCGCCAGCGTCACCTCGCCCTTGTCGTCCGTGGTGCCCGAGGCGCCCTTGCCATTGGCCAGGAAGAGCTGCACCTGAGCCCCGGCGCGCGGCTGCTGATCCCGCCCCGCCACGCGCACCAGCACCTGCCCGTCCGTCTGCTTGAGCTGCACGGTGAGATCCGTGACGACGAGCACCACCTGGCCTTCGATCTTGCCCTGCACCAGCTGCAGCACGTAGGTGCCCGCCGGCAGCTGCGCCAGCATCACCCGGCGCTCCTGGAAGCCGCTCTCACCGTTCCACGCCTCGAAGCCCGGGACGGTGAAGTCCACGCCGCCACCGCCCAGATCCAGGTTGAGCCACTGGCTGCGCGCCACGGTGAAGCCGGCCGGCACGCCCACGAGCCTGTCCGGCCCCTCGACCATCTTGTTCAGCGACGGGGTCGAGTTCTCCAGCTTGGTCTTCGTCAGCGACGGGGCGACCGCCTCGCGGAACTGGGGGCTGAACGAGTAGAGCAGATAGGTGCTGGGCGCCTTCACCGCGTTGAGGCCGCGGCTGAGCGCGCGCCCCGGGTTCTTCAGCACGGGCGGCGCCTCGTAGGCCCGGCGCATGTTGCTCTGCGCCAGGATGAACGCCTCCAGGTTGTCCGGCTTGAGCACCCGCAGCTCCACCGGGCCCTTGCTCTCGAAGGCCACGTCCACCGCCACGGGCTCCTCGGTGCCATAGGCCCGAGGCACGGTGATGTAGAGCGGCTTGGCCGCCGCCATGCCGGCCAGCGTCAGCGCGGCCAGCAGGGAGATGCGCGTGGAGTACCTCATGAACCGAACCCTCCAGGAACCAGCGAATTGCCCTGCACCGTGCCGCGCAGGCCCACGTACGGCAGCGTCTCCAAGTCCCGGCGCGCTGCCTCGATCTCCGGCGGCGCCGAGCTCGGCACCGGCTTGTTCTTCCCCAGCTGCTGCTCGGACCAGTACCCGTCCGCCAGGAGCTGGCTGAGCAGGTGGCCCGTGTTCAGCCCGAGCGTCACCGAGCCTGGAGCGCGCAGCCCCTGCACCACCGGGCCGGCCGCGTTGAGCAGGTTGGGGCTCTGGCCCTCGCAGGACTTCTGCAGCCGCTGGAGCACCTCCTGCCCCGAGGCCAGCACCTGGTGGTTGCACAGCGTGGCCTGCGCCAGCGTGTTGCCTCCGTTGAACATGGTCTTCAGCGCGGGGGCATCCTCCACGCGGCCCCACAGCAGGGCGAACTCGTGGCCCAGGTCCGCATCCCCGCGCGGCGTCCACACCAGGGCGATCTGCCGGGTGCGCACCGGTCCAGCGTCCTGGCCCTTCCAGAACGCGGCGAGCTTCGCCGCCTCGAGCGACTCGGGCAGCTTGAGCTGGAGCGCCAGCAGCACTGGAGTCTCCGCAGGCACCAGCTTCAGCAGATCCTCCGAGAGCGGCTGCGAGTCCAGGTACACCTTGTCCAGCAGCGGCCCGGCGATGCCGCGCGCCACCAGCCGGTTGCCCTCAGCGGCGAACTGCAGCCGGGTGCCATTGCCCAGCCCCAGCGCGTGCGTGAAGAACACCGTCTCGCGTCCGAGCACCTCGCTGTTGAAGCCCAGCTCCAAGTCCACGCCAGCCGGGGCCTCCAGCTTCATCAGCTCGGTGCACAGGCCGCGCAGCACCAGCGACGGCTGCCGCCCCACCACCATGCGGTCCTCGGTCCGCCCGGCGAACAGCGCCTGCTCGGCGACGAGCCAGCGGACGATCTGGAAACCGCCCTGGGGAGGCGTGACGGTGGCGCCCTCCGGGCACTTCTCCGCGGTGAAGCTGCCGCGGCTGGCCACCTTGTCCATGCTCTCGTAGGCGGCGACGGCGCTCGAGGTGGGGTTGGGGACGATGAAGGCGGGAGCGTTGGTGTCACCGCCCCCGGCGAACCACAGCGCGCGGAACGGAGCGTCGAGCAGCTGCCCGGCCACCACGTCGAACACCGCGCCCTTGAAGGAGGCCTTCAAGTCCTCGCCCTTGGAGCCGAGGAAGGCAGCCCAGGTGCTGGTGAAGCCCTGGCCGAGCGGCTTCTTCAGCTGCTCCCGCAACCAGGGGTTCTCCACGAGCGCGCCGCGCACCTTGGCGGGCGAGTACACATCCACCCAGACCGCGGGCGAGCCCTGCTCCTCCACGCCCAGCGGCTTGGGCTCCGGCGGCGGGGGTATGCCCTCCACGGACGCGGCACTGTTCCCGGGGCCCGAGGTGCCGGAGGCGCTCGGGCTCGTCCCTTGCGAGCTGCTCGCACCCGGGCCCGCGGTGCGCCGGCCGAGCACGAACGCGCCCACCACCGCGCCTGTCACCACCACGGTGACGAGGGCGATGAGGATGGCCTTGGAGGCGCCCCCTCCCGGTGGAGGCGGGGCCGGAGGCGGAGCCGCGGGCGGCGGAGGCGGGCCCGGTGGGGTTTCGGGTGAGCTCATTGCATCCACTCCTTGAAGCGGAAGAAGCCGAGGAAGGCGGTGTTCTGGGGCACGGGGCGCCACTCCAGCGGCGCCTCGGTGGCGAGCCGGTTCAGCACGCCGGTACGGACGGCGGCGCCCTTCTCGCCCGGGTGGTAGACGACTCGAGCCGGCGCGTGCGCCTTGTCCTCCGGGCGCACCACCAGCATCAGGTGGAAGACAAGCCCCGAGTCCTGCTCCTGGCGGAACGCCACCACGTCTCCGGTGCGGAGCGTCTCGGCGGTGGCCTCATCCCGGCCGAGCGGCACGAAGCTGTGCGTGAGCAGCGTCTCCGCGTCGGCGAACTCCGTGGGCCGCCCCTGCACATCCAGCCACAGGGGGTGCTCGAGCCGCTCGGGGAAGAAGCGCCTGTACGCGCTGCGGTAGGCAAAGCGCACCAGCCCCGCGCAGTCGCGCTGATCCGGGTGCCAGAGCGGATCGAACTTGTCGAGCTGCGCCAGCGCCACCTGGCCCAGCTCGCGCCGCAGCAGCACGTCCCGGGCCTCGCGAGGCGCGGACAGAGCGGGCGTCACGGGCGCGGCGGAGGCCGGAGCCGTGGAGACGACGAGCGCCAGGGTGAGGGTGAGGGCAAGCATCGGGAAACCCGGGGCGTCAGTCCCCGCCCTCACCGCCGCCCTCGTCGCTGGCCGAGCCCACCTTCTTCGCGGTCTCGTCGAGGTTCTTGGGCCACGAGGCACCCGCGGGCTTCGGATCCGCCGTGGGCACGTAGATCTCCCCCTGGTTGTCTCCGGTGATGTTGATCCACGCGAGCACGCGCGTGGTGCCCGGGGTGGCCAGGGGGATGCGCACCATGCGGCGCACTTCACCGGGCGTGCCCTCGAAGAGCGACACGTTGAGGGTGGCGATGGTGTGGGCCTTGTCGCCGCTGGGCCAGTAGTTGGTGGCGATCAGGTAGACGCCCCTGGGAGGCGCGCGGTGGATATAGAGGTAGGGGCCGTAGGCGGGTTGGTCGAAGTCGCCGTTCTGCTCGTTGAGGAAGAAGGTGCCGCCGCTGGGGCTGGCGGTATTCGCCCAGTACACGTGCGCCATCTTCGAGCCGTCCAGCTGCGGCCCATCCCCGGCCTGGGTGACGCTGGCATCGGTGGGCTCGTAGATGTGGAGGTCCGTGTAGACGCCATCGGTGTCGCTGGTGAGGATGGCCTTGAGCGGCACGGGCGGAACCTGCGCGAACGTCGTCACCTGGGCGTTCGCCGTGCCCGCCTTGTTGGTGGCCATCACCGTGACGACGTTCTTGCCGCTGGCGGCGGGGAACTTGCGGCTGAAGCGCCCACCGTTGGTGCGCATCAGGTAGCGGTCGCCGTTGATGGAGACGACCACCGGATCAATGGTGGAGTCGCTCACGGTGCCCTCCACCAGCATCATCCGGTCCACCGTCCAGCCGCCGGAGGGCGCGGTGAGGACGACCTTGGCCAGCTTCGTGCCCTTCCCAATGGGAACGCCCTGCTGGCGAGGGTTCTCGTGCGGCGTCTGGGAGAGAAGGAGGGCCAGGAGTACAGGCAGCATCAGGGGCTCGTCCTGTCAGAGTGGGAGACGGCGGGGTGCGTTAATGGAGCGACAGACTGCGGCAGCAGCGCCCCTGATTTCAAGCCGCCTGCCAACCCCAACCCCCTGTGCAAAGGCCAGGAACTTATGGCATGCCCTCCTCCCGACGTGGCTGGGAGGCCACGCCGAACCCCTCCCGGCGCGTCTCCGGGGACACGGGAACGGGGGCTTCGCATTGGGACAGGGGCTCGTCCATGATGGGCCCGCCTTGGCCGAGCCCCTCCTGTCGTCCGCCCTCTCCCCTCCCTCCGAAGCACCGGCCCTCTCCGGGCCGCGGCGGGCGTTGCTGCTCTTCATGGTGCAGGGGCTGCCGCTGCTCGGGCTCGGCTACGGGGTGTGGCTGTTCGTGCGCGAGGGCATCCGCGCGCTCGACGTGGGGCTGCTGGTGGGCATGTACCTGCTCACCATGACGGGCATCGAGCTGGGCTTCCACCGCTACTACGCGCACCGCACCTTCGAGACGACCCGGCTGATCCGCGCCCTGCTCCTCATCCTCGGCTCGATGGCGGGGCAGGGCTCGGCGCTGCTGTGGAGCGGCGTCCATCGCTGGCACCACGCGCATACGGATGTGCCGGGGGATCTGCACTCCCCCACGCTCGGCCGGCACGGCGTGTGGCAGCGGGTGCGGGGGTTCCTCTGGGCCCAGTTCCTCTGGTACCTGGACTCGCCGGCCGTCGTGAAGTTCAGCCGCTTCCTGGAGCGCCACCGCTCCGCTCCCGAGGCCGCGCTGTCCGCGCCCGAGGACAACCAGGAGTGCCGCCTCGCGCGCACGATGCCGGATCTGCTGCGCGACCAGGGGCTGCTCCGGCTCAACCAGCGCTACGGGCTCTGGGTGCTGCTGGGCCTCGTGCTGCCGGCCGTGGTGGGCGGGCTGGCCACCGGCTCGTGGGAGGGCGCCTGGCGAGGGCTCGTGTGGGGCGGCTTCGTCCGCTTCTCCCTCGTGCAGCAGGCCTCGTTCGCCATCAACTCGGTGACGCACACCCTGGGGACCCGGCCCGTGTCGACTCGGGACGACAGCCGCAACAACGCGGTGATGGCGGTGCTGACGCTGGGCGCCGGGTGGCACAACAACCACCATGCCTTCCCCGGCTCGGCCTTCACGGACTTCCGCTGGTGGCAGGTGGATGCCTCGGGCCTGATGATCCGTGTGCTGGCGCGGCTCGGGCTCGCCTGGGACGTGCGCAAGCCCTCCCCCGAGGCCCTCGCCATGCGCGCTCGCACGTGAGGCCTCCGACAGCTCCACCCAGAGTGAGTGGAGAAAACCTCTCGGGTTGCTCCGGTACCTGTTGGCGTGGCCCGGCGAGCGTGAAATGTTCGCGCGCCCCGGAGGTCCCCGCCGCGCGCGGGCGCCCTTCACGGAGTCTTCATGAGTGATCGGAGATGCCGAGCGGGCAGTGGGAAGCCACGGTGGCGCGCGATGTGATGATGGGCAAGCAGCTCGGTGAGTTCGTCGTCAAGCGCCGCATCGGCGATGGCGGCATGGGCATCGAGCTTTGGAGGGGTGGGGGACGAGGACGTGACGGGCCTCACCGCGGATACCGCCGGCAACCTCTACATCAGCGGGTCGACGAACTCTTCGGACTTCCCCCTCAACAAGGCGTTCGATCAAACCCTGGAGACGGGCCCGAGCGCCCGGGAAGGCTTCGTGGTCATGCTGCCCGCGGACGGCGGCGGCAAGATCGGCTGGGCTTCCTTCGTGGGGGGCAACGACACGGATGTCCTCAACGCGCTGAGCATCAGCTACGGCACTCGCCTCATCGTGGCCGGGCAGACCGCCTCGAGCACCGGTCTGATCACCTACGACCGGCCGCAGGAGGATGGCGTCCACGTGGATCTGGACCACCAGACCTCCACGAGCTTCCTCGCCGCGAACTGGGAGGACTTCACCGACCCGGAGTCGTCCATCGTGGAGTACGCGTGCGGCTTCGGGACAGCCCCGGGGCTCGATGACGTGAGCCCCTTCACTCCGACCAGCGTCTCCCTGCAGAGATCCTGCTCGACGCAGAAACAGCTGACCCCGGGCCAGACCTACTACTTCACCGTGCGCGCCACCAACAGCCAGGGGCTCATCACGCTGGCCTCCTCCAATGGAGTGCAGGCGGGGGAAGCTCCCTCCCCGGACGGCGGCGTGGACGGTGGCACCGATGAGCCCCCCACGGGAGGCGGAGACGACAAGGCCCTGCTGGGCTGGTCCTGCGCGGCGGCGGAAGCGGGGCCCCTCATGCTCGTGGGCCTCGTGGCGCTGCTCATGCTGGCGCGCCAGCGTGGCGGCTCGTCCCGCTGAGCCCCAGGGCCACCGCCTCCCCGCGGCGGCACACCCCCTGGCTCAAGCGCTGGCGTATTGCACGCCGTCCGCTTCCCCCAGGGGGATGCTGAAGCAGAACGTCGTGCCCTCGCCCGGGGTGCTCTCCAGCCAGATGCGGCCCCGGTGCGCCTCGATGATCTGCCAGCTCAGGTGCAGCCCCAGCCCCACCACCCCCGTGTAGCCCGTGGCCCCCGAGGGGAGTGGCTCGTACATCGGCTCGAAGACGTGGGGCTGGCGCTCGGGGGGAATGCCCGGACCATGGTCCCTCACCGAGACCACGGCCTCGCGCTCCTTGCACCGCAGCTGGACCTCGATGGGGCCCCCGGGCGGTGAGTACCGGATGGCGTTCTCCAGCAGGTGCGCCACCACGTCTCCCATGCGCTGGCGATCGCCCTCGACCATGGGAGCGCCTTCCACCTCGACGTGGATCGGATGCTCCGTGGTCCGGGAGATGCTCTTCACTTTCTCCTCCACCACCTCGCCCAGATCGAACCGGTCGCGCTCCATCTTCGGCAGCCCCGGCGCCATCCAGACGGCGGCGAACAGGTGCTCCACCAACTGCGCCAGCCGGCGTGTGTTCCGAGCAATCGCGGTGAGCCCCTTCTTCTGACGCACGGAGTTCGTCTCCATCCGGCTGAGGATCTCCGCCCAGGTCTGGATGGTGGTCACCGGCGTGCGCAGCTCGTGGGCCGCGGCCGACATGAACTCCTCGCGCAGCCGCAGCGCCTCGCGCACCTCGAGGAACAGCCGCGCCTTCTCGATGGACATCGCGAAGAGCTGGCCCAGCATCGTGTGGAACTCCAGCTCCCGAGCGGTATAGCGCCGCGGGGTGTAGGTGAAGCAGGTCATCACCGCCACCAGATGGCCCCGGGAGTGCAGCGGGATGGAGACGAGCCCCTGGAATCCCTCCTCCAGCGCGAGCGTCCGGGCGAGCGGGGGCACATCATCGGCCTGCAGGCTCTCGATGACCTGGAGCGTCCCCACGCGGGCCGTGTGGGCCGTGAGCAGCGGCGCGTCGAAGGAGATGATCTGAAGCTCCTCGCGGACCCTCGGCGTGAGGCCGTTCGAGGCGATCAACGACAGCTGCGGGTGATCAGGCTTGGCCAGCCACAGCCCCACGGCGTCGGCGCCCAGCGCCTGGAGGCTCTGCTCGATGGCCACGTGGGCGATCCGCTCGAGCTCCACCTCACGGACCAGGGCCTGGCCAATCCGAGACAGCGCCAGCTCGCGGTCCAGCAGCTGGGCGCGCTCCACCTCCACCTGCTTGCGCTCGGTGATGTCGTGGACGACGATCTCTCCCAGGACGATCTGCCCGGCGGAGTTGCGGACCGGGGCGCCGTTGATGCTGACCAGGCGCTCCTCGCCGTCCAGGGTGCGCAGCCGCAGCTCCACGTCGGTGAAGGTCTCTCCCGCCAGGGCGCGCTGGAGCGGGAGCTCCTCCATGGGCAGGGGGCGCCCATCGGCATGCCGGAGCGCGTAGCGCTGGAGGGCCTCGGACAGGGGTTGGCCCAGCTCGGAGCGGCTCTGGAAGCCGAGCAGCCGGCACCCCGCCGGGTTCGCATCGAAGAGCCGCCCATCCGGGCTGGCGAGGAAGATGGCATCCGGCACGCTGGCGATGATGGCGTCGAGCTGGCTGGCGTGGCGCTCGGCCTGCCCGCGGAGCGTGTCGACCTCTGACTGGCGCTGCGCCACCTGCGCCGCCATCTCGTTGAAGGCGGCCCCGAGCTCTTCCAGCTCATCTCCCGTCCGGATGGCCACGCGCTGCCCCATCTCTCCGCGGCCCAGCGCCCGAACGAGCATCTGGAGGCACTGCACACGGCGCGCATAGAAGCGAGCGAGCAGGGCGGACATGAGGGCGCTCAGCATCAGGATGACGATGAAGATCCCCAGCTTCGCGCGGAGCCACGCATCGAACGGAGCCAGCGCCACGCTCCGAGGTGCCATCACGCCCACGGCCCAGCGATGCCGGGGCGTGGGGACGAAGGCTCCCAGGGAAGGCTTCTTGCTCAGGGGGCTGGTGAACTCGTCGAGCTGCACCGGCGTCCCGGCCAGCGCGAGATAGACGGGCGCGAAGGAGAAGAAGGCACCGCTCTGGGCGTAGGCCAGGTGGGGATAGCCGGTGTGGAAGGCCAGCCGGCCCGTCGGATCCACGAGGAAGATCTCCTGGCCGGACTGGAGGCGAGCGCCCGCATAGCGGCGTTGCAGCAACTCCGTCTGCATCACCACGTTGACGACGCCCAGCGGCTGGCCGTCGGGCCCGGGGATGGGAACGGAGATGAGGATGGCCGTGCTCAGGGGGCGCCTCAGCTCGAGGACCCCGGAGATGACCGGGGCATGGGTGGCCATCACCTGCTGGAAGTAGGGGCGGTCGCCGATGTGCAGCCGGGGCTCGGCGGGCGCGTCCGGCTCGCCCCAGCCGCGATTGACGCCCTGGGCGTCGTAGACCCCGATGGCGTCGTAGAGGGGGCTGTCCCGGGTGAGGTCCTGCAGGTGCGCGTCCAGTTGGTTGGGATCCATGGTCCGCACCAGCGGATCATTGGCCACGGCCCGGGCGAACTCGATGGCGGAGTCGAAGGACTCGCTGATCTGCACGGCGACGGCCTGGGCCGTCATGCCCTGGGCCTCCAGGATGGTCTCCTGGGTCCGCCGCAAGCCCGAGAAGAAGTCCGCGCTCATCAACCCCAGCACGGGCAGGAGGACCGCGCCGAAGGCGAGCAGCAGTTTTGCGTGGAAGTGCAGTCGAGGCATGGCCATCCGGGACAAGCGATACCGTCACAACAGTCATGCAGGCGCCCAGCCTTCAGCGGACGCTCCTTCGCCTGAGAGAACATGAGGCAGGCAGGCTCCGCCGAGGGGCTCGGCTCGACCTTCGGCTCGGCCCCTCGCTCGGAGAAGAACGTGACGAGCCTCTCCAATCGACAGCGGAGAGCTACCGGCTCCCCGGATCCGCGACGCGGCCCATGAAGAGGATCATCCCGGACGAGGTATCGCGCAGGAAGAACAGGAACGGGTGGTCGGCGCGGAAGTCCTGGGTCTCTCGGGGCCGCATGGCGCCGCGGGTCATCATCACGACCGCGGTGGCCGCGGCGGCCTCGGTGCCCTTCTCATCGACCTTCACGAAGGCCTGGTGGAATACCTTGCTGATGTGCAGCCGCTCCTGGGAGTGAGCCGGATTCGCCATGCCCGTGAAGTCCGCCTCCTCGGGGCTGAAGGCCCGCGCCATGCCCATCGCCACCAGGGCGTCTCCCAGCTCGATCGAGGCCTCGGGGCGGACCTCGAAGCGCGGCAGCGCCACGTTGACGCGCTCGCGCCCCAGGGTCCCCATCCACTCGTCGAGCTGCGCGCTCGTGAGGTTTTGCTCGACGTCCTCCAGCCCACCGGCCTTCTCCGGGAGCACGAAGACCATCGCCAGCTCCTGCCCCTCATAGGGAAGCTCGAGCACCTTCACGCCATCCGTCTGGACGAAGCGGTAGTCCCCCGTGCGGTGCATCAGCGGCACCTGCTTCGTCTCGGTCCGAGTGACGAAGAAGAGCTCGGGCTGGGTGCTCTCCTCCGAGAAGGGCGTGGCCCAGCTCGCCTTGAAGTACACGGCATTGACGAGCACCAACTTCGTCCGCTTCGGCTTCAAGCTCCCCACGGGCAGCAGCCCCTGGATGCGGTCCTCGGTCTGCCGAGCCACCCAGGCGTTGATGGACTGGCGCGTGGCCTCGACGCCGGCATCGAAGTCCACGGGCTCCAGCGGAGCGCCGAACACAGCCCGGGTCTTCTCCAGGTAGGGCTTCTCGAACGTGAAGTCCTTCGCGCCAAAGAGCCGGTTGGCCACGCGCAGCAGCGAGGGGCCCGCGCTCGTGTTCCACGCCTGGAGGAGCCGGCCCGCCCAGGACATGACCTCCTCGGCCGAGCCCTCGAAGTGGAGCACCTCTTTCATCTCGCGGGCGGTGTCTCCCCGAGCGCCACCCCAGGTCATCGCGAGCGCCAGGGTGATGCTCGCCGGAGCGACGGCGAGGTTGCCCCCGGTGCCGCGAACCTGGCTCCACAGCTCGAGGGCGAAGGTGTTGCTGCGCGTGGGCTCCATGGCGGCTCCAATCGAAGGGGCGCCACCATCCCGCGAACCCGCGAGCCCGCGCAATGTCCGCGCGCTACAGCCGCACCAGCTGGGCGCCGTAGTGAACGCTGGCGCCCACGGCGGCCACCAGCACCAGATCCCCGCTGCCCAGGCGCACCCGGCCGGCCTCGAGATCCTCGGCCAGCAGGATGAGCATGCCGGCCGCCGAGGTGTTGCCGTAGCGGTGCACGTTCATCGCCACGCGGTCGGCCGGCAGGCCCGCGTGCTCCACGAAGAACTCCATCAGCCGCCGGTTGGGCTGGTGGAAGTAATAGCGCTTCACCTCGGAGCGCAGCTCCGGGCGGCTCTCCAGCACCGTGTCGATGCAGTGGCGCATGCACGCCGGGTAGTTGCGGGCCACCTTGCGCCCGTCCACCACGAAGGCCATGTCCCCCGGCTTCGCCCGCCCCTGGTGGGGCAGCTTCATCATCCCGCCGCCGCGGCGGATGACCAGCTCCCCGTGCGAGTTGCCCGACATGGTGGAGAGGATCCCCGTGCCCGGCTCGCCGTCCGCCTTCAGGATGACCGCGCCGGCCCCATCCCCAAACACATACGCGGACAGGAACGCGTTGATGGGCTCGCGCCCCGGGGCGGGGATGATCTCATCCGTGTACACCTCGCGGTTGAGCTGCGGAGACAGCAGCGCCGAGGCCACCACCGCCACCGTCTTGAAGCGGCCACCCTCCATCATCTTGCTCGCCATGTCGATGATGTACGGGGTGCCGCCGCAGCCATCGTCCACCACCAGCGCGAAGGTGTCCGTGCGGCACTCCAGGCGCCGGTGCAGCTCCATCGCGTCGTGGTTGAAGTTCAGCTCGTCCGGCGTGCAGGTGACGACGAAGATGGCATCCAGCTCCTTGGCGTCCACGCCCGACTGCTTCAGCGCCTTGCGCAGGGCAATCTCACACATGTCCGAGTTGCTGGCCGGATAGATGGACAGATCATCCTCGGGGGGAGGAATCGCCTGGCCCTTCGAGTCGATCGCCCAGAGGAAGCGCCGCTCGACCATGCCCGTCTTCTCGAAGATGCGCTCGGCCGACCAGCCGGGAAAAGCCTCGGCGATGCGCTCGTTGTTGACGGCTCGGGAAGGGACGTAGGCGCCAGCACCTGCGAAGCGCACTGTGGGCATGATCAAGTCTCTCATTGTGGGAGGGGAGTTCCTGCTGATGCGGCTCATGAGCAGGGCGCATGCCACCTTGTGAGCCGACCGAGCGCGGCCCGAGCCCCAGCCCCCCGTCCCTCCGGAAAGCTCGAATTTCTAGAGGACGCGCTCTGAGGGAAACCCCTTAGACGGCACACCGTCCGCGCGGCGGACCCAACGTATGAGGGCTGGTCCCCCCCAATCGCTGAGTCATGGCAGACACCCTCGGGTCCAGAGCACCCTCAACCGACCGTCCACTGCTGTAGGTATGACCCACCCCGAGCCTCTTCCCCCGGCGCCCACCACCCATCAGGTCTCATGAACCCAGCACCGTGGGGCATTTTGGGCAGCTCGCGGGAGGCTTGCAGGTGCCCGCCGCTCAAGCGCGTGGAGGCTGGGGCGCCTGCGGGGGACTTCGGGGCAGGGTCACCGAGAAGGTCGTCCCGTTCTCCATATTGGATTCCACGGAAATGCGGCCCCCGTGGGCATCGACGATGTGCTTGACGATGAAGAGGCCCAGACCAATGGAGTGGCTGTTGCGCGAGCCCTTGTCCCCACCGCGCTTGAGCGGCAGGAAGAGCTGGGGCAGCAGCTCCGGGGCGATGGGGCTGCCCAGGTTGTGCACGGAGAAGACGACGGCGTCCGCCTGGCCCTGCGTGCGCACCCGCACCACGCTGTGCTCGTCGCTGTAGGTGAGCGCGTTGTTCACCAGGTTGATGATGAGCTGGGTCAGCCGGTCCGCGTCCCACGTGCCCTGCCCGTCCCCGCTCTGCTCCAGGATGAGCCGCCGGTGCGGGTGCGCGAGCTGGACCTCGTCCACCACCTGCCGGGTGAGCTCGTGCAGATCCATGGACCGAGGCGTCACCGGCAGCGAGCCTCCGAGCCGCGCCTGGGTGAAGTCCAGCAGCTCCCTCAGCATCCGGGTGGCGCGCTCGGCGCTGGAGAGGATGCGCTGGAGGGAGCGGCGCTGTGGCTCCTCCAGCGGGTCCCGCTTGAGCACCAGCTTCGCGGCCATGGAGATGGCGTTGAGCGGGTTGCGCAGATCATGGCTGACGATGCCGATGAGGTGCTGCTCGAAGTCGGCCCGCTTCTGGGCCTCCAGCTCGACCAGCTTGCGCGCGGTGATGTCCTGGAGGGCGCCCACCATGCGCACCGCCTGGCCCTGCTCATTCCGCACCAGGTAGCCCCGGTCACTGACGAACATGTACGAGCCGTCTCCACGCCGGAAGCGGTACTCGTCCATCCAGTGGGCGCCCTCCGTGTCGATGAAGGCGAGCAGGCCGCCCACCACTCGCTCGCGATCCTCGGGGTGGATGTGCTCGGACCACCACTCGAGGGCCGCATCCACCTCCCCCGGCGCCCGGCCGGTGAGCTGGTGGATGTTCTCGCTCCAGTGCACATGGTTGGTGAGAAGATCCCAGTCCCAGATGGCGTCGCTGGTGGCCTGGAGCGCCAGGCGGTAGCGCAGCTCGGACTGGCGCAGCCGCTCCTCGGCCTGCTTGCGCTCGGTGATGTCCAACGCCAGGCCGAAGACGGCCTCCACCTCGCCGCTGGGCTCGCACTGGGGGATGAACTCCGCCTGGAACCAGATGTCCCGGAACACCACCTCCACGCAGCTCGCTACCCCGCCCAAGGAACGCTCGACAGCCTCTCGGATGAGGGGGTAATCGCGGACGAGCTCGAAGACGGACTGCCCCACGAGCTGTCCCGCCTTGAACCCGATCCGCTCCAGCCCCTGCCCTTCACTGACGAGGATCAGCCCCTGGCTGTCGTAGGACCAGTAGACGACGGGCAGCGACCCCAGCACGCAGCTCAGGCGTTGGCGCGTCTCGTCCTGCTCGCGCTCCCTGCGCGGAGGCGAGAGGGCTTCGCTCGGCGGGTCGCACGGGCTCATGAGGGTCACCCTCCCATCAAGCTGCCGGGCTCGCTGCGCCCGGCAGGACGGCTGCCTTCGGTGGAGCTGCCGCCACCGGTTGTCCTCCGTCTCTCCCGGATCGCCAGCGAATGTGGGCACTGCCGGGCGAGATGGCGAGGGCCTCGTACCGGAGTCCGGTCGCTTGAGCGAATCTCACAGGACTCGGGCGGGCGAACACGGGAGCGCCCCCGAGCCCTGACGTCCGCTCGAGCCGTGACACCCCAGGCTTCACCCCTCCTTCTAGCAGCCGTCCGGCACCTCCCCCTGTTTCCAGGCGCCGGGGAAATCCGCACTAGCGGACACAAGGGCGCACTTCCAGGTTGGGCTTGGCTGCGGAGCCATTTAAGGTGCGCGCACCACCGCTGCTCCGGGGGCGCAGGCCCCGAGCACCTGCGCCAGTTCCATGGGCCACGTCCACATCATCCGCGACTTTCCCTCCGCTCACGAGGGCTTCCGACGAACCATCCGCATCTACACGCCGGACGGCTACGACGAGCACGGCACGCACCGCTACCCCGTCCTCTACATGCATGACGGGCAGAACGTCTTCGCGGACACCCAGTCCGCGCTGTTCGACACCTGGTGCGCCAACCACGCCCTGGAGAGCCTGGTGCGCGAGGGCCGGCTGGAGCCGTGGATCATCGTCGCGGTGGACTCGGGCGCGGGGCGCTTCCAGGAGTACTCGCCCTGGGACGAGCTGCGCATCAACGTCCACGCCCGCGGCCCGCTCTACACGCGCTTCCTGCTGGACGAGCTCAAGCCCTTCGTGGATCGCGTCTACCGCACGCGGCCGGGCTCACAGTGGACGGGCACCATGGGCTCGTCCCTGGGCGGGCTCATGTCGCTGTACCTCGGGTGGAAGCACTCGGAGGTGTTCGGCCGCATCGGCGCGCTGTCCCCCACGGTGATGTGGAGCCAGCGCTCGCTCTTCAAGCAGTGGAGGGCCCACAGCAAGCGCTGGACCCGCATCTACCTGGACGCCGGCAGCACCGAGCGCATCGACGGGGACGGGTTGGACCTCAACTACGGCGAGGCCACGCGCGAGTTCTACACGCACCTGAAGAGCCTGGGCTACGACGACCACGAGCTGATCCTCGTGCTGGATCCCGGCGGGCAGCACAACGAGAAGGACTGGGCGCGGCGGCTGCCGTTCGCCATGCGCTGGCTGCTGAGCTGAGCAGCCGGCGGGCTCGCGGCCGCTACGTGAGGGCGTGGATGAAGCTCACGTCCTCGCGCATGCGCTCCAGGTCCACGTGGCGCGTGAGGTACATCTCGGTGCCCATGGCGGCCTGATACACCGAGGGCATGTTCGGGTTGTGCTGCAGCAGCGTGGGGCCCAGCCGGCGCACCACCTCCTCGTGGCCGTGGCGGTAGGGGCGGCCGGCGCGCCGGGCGATGTGGCACACGTGGTACTTGGGGGTGTAGCGGAAGTCCGTCACCGGATCTCCCGTCACCAGCCGCGCCCACAGCCGGTACACGTCCATGTCGCACGCGTAGTTGATCATGTCCGTCATGTAGGCGCCGGGCGGGCGCAGGTTGGCCTCCAGCGCGACGAAGCGGCCCTCGGGCAGCCGGAAGAACTCCAGGTGGAACCAGCGCTCGCGCAGGCCGAGCGCGGCCACGGCCTTGCGGCCCATGGTGTCGAGCGCCTCGGGGATCTGCTTGAGGCTCCAGAAGGCGATGTCGCGCCGCTCCGTCACCACCTCCATGACGCCATCGCTGTACTCGTGGCTGAGGGTGAAGAGGATGCGGCCGTCATGGTCCACCAGGCCATCGAAGGTGACGATGGTGCCCTTGACGTAGGACTGGGCCACATAGGGGACTTCCGGCGGCTGGACGAGCGCCGCGTCCACCTCGGCGTCACTGCTGATCTTATAGGTGTGGGCGGCGCCCACGCCCACGTCCGGCTTGAGCACCAGCGGATAGCCCACGCGCTTGGCGAAGGCCTTCACCTGGGCGGCGTCCTGGACCAGCTCGAGCTCGGGGTGGGGCACGCCGGCCTCGCGGAAGACGGCGGCCATGCCGGACTTGGTGCGCAGGCGGTGGGTGTCGGCGGGCTTGAGGCCGGAGACGTTGAAGTCCTCGCGCAGCCGCGCCTCCATCTCCAGCCAGGACTCGTTGAGTGAGTCGATGCGATCGATCCGGCCGTGGCGCCAGGTGAGGTAGCCGGTGGCGCGCAGCAGGGCGTCGTAGTCGAGGAGGCTGGGGGTGAAGAAGTACTCGCGGATGGAGTCGCGCAGCTCGTGGCGCAGGGTGTCGTACGGCGCGTCCCCGATGGCCAGGACGTTGACACCGCGCTCTCGCAGGGCCGTGGCGAAGTGGAAGTACTGCGGCGGAAAGTGGGGGGAGATGAAGACGAAGTTCATGGCTCCTCGGAGCGGGGGCTCCCGTGCAGCCGACCATATCGCGGGATCGGCCTCGGCTCACTTCCTTGTCCGGCGGATATTCAGGCGGCCGCAGCTCACCGGCCCCGCCGGGCGATGGACGGGCCAGGGGGCTGGCCACCCAGGCGCCGCCACCTACACCCTGGCCAAGACGCTGAAATCCCAGGGGGAGAAACGAAGCAGCCTCCTGGAGCATCCAGGGAGTTGATGAGGATTCCACTCTCCGTCCTGGACATCATCCCCTTCGTGGAAGGTGGGACCAGCTCGCAAGCGCTGCGCCGCAGCCTGGAGCTGGCCCGCCTGGCGGATCAGCTCGGGTACACCCGCTATTGGTTCGCCGAGCACCACAACATGCCCGGCATCACCAGCACCACGCCCGAGATCATGATTGCGCTGGCAGCGGAAGCCACCTCGCGCATCCGCGTCGGAGCTGGCGGGGTGATGCTGCCCAACCACTCGCCGCTCAAGGTCGCCGAGGCCTTCAAGATGCTGGAGGCGCTGCACCCGGGCCGTATCGACTTGGGCATCGGGCGCGCGCCCGGCACGGATCCGCGGGCGGCCCTGGCGCTGCGCCGGACGCGGGAGGGGCTCGAGGTGGACGACTTCCCGGACAAGCTGGTGGAGCTGCTGGCCTTTGGAGCGGGCCGCTTCCCGGCGGGGCACCCGTTCAGCTCGGTGGCCGCCGTCCCGGAGGATGTGCCGCTGCCTCCCATCGTGCTGCTGGGCTCGAGCGGGTACAGCGCCCAGCTCTCGGCCCGGTTGGGGATGGCGTTTGGCTTCGCCGCCCACTTCAGCCCCGAGCCGCCCGACTTGCCCATGCGGGCCTACCGGGAGCAGTTCAAGCCGGGGGCTCGGGAGCAGCCGCACGCCATCCTCACGGTGTCGGTCGTCTGCGCCCCGACGGATGAGGAGGCCGAGCGTCTGGCCTCCAGCGTCATCCTGTCCTTCGTTCGAGCGCGGACGGGGCAGCGGGGCCGGCTGCCGAGCCCCGAGCAGGCGCTGGCCCACCCGTACACGCCCTGGGAGCGCGAGGTGGCGGAGTCCATCCGGGCCCTGCAGATCATCGGCTCGCCCGCGACGGTGAAGCGGCAGGTGGAGGCGCTGGTGGAGCGGACGGCGGCGGACGAGGTGATGGTGATGACCAACACCTTCGGCCATGCGGAGCGGCTGCGCTCCTACGAGCTGCTGGCGGAGGCCTTCCTGCGCTGAGCAGGACGGCCGGGCCGGGCCCGCAGGGCTCAGCTCTTGGTGAGCGGCCGGTAGCGGATGCGGTGCGGCTGGAGCGACTCGGCGCCCAGGCGCTTCTTCTTGTCCGCCTCGTAGTCCTGGAAGTTGCCCTCGAAGAAGAACGCCTTGCTGTCTCCCTCGAACGACAGGATGTGCGTGGCGATGCGGTCCAGGAACCAGCGATCGTGGCTGATGATCACCGCGCACCCCGCGAAGTTCAGCAGCGCCTCCTCCAGGCTCCGCAGCGTCTCCACGTCCAGGTCATTCGTCGGCTCGTCCAAGAGCAGCAGGTTGCCGCCGCTCTTCAACATCTTCGCCAGGTGCACCCGGTTGCGCTCGCCGCCCGACAGGTCCTTCACCCGCTTCTGCTGATCCTGCCCCTTGAACGCAAACCCCGCCAGGTACGCGCGGCTCGGCATCTGCCCGGCCCGCCCCAGGTCGATGTGGTCCAGCCCGCCGCTCACCTCGTCGAACACCGACTTGTCCCCGGCCAGCGCGTCACGGCTCTGGTCCACGTACGCCAGCTTCACCGTCTCGCCGACGCGCAGCTCGCCCGCGTCCGGCTTCTCCACCCCGGTGATCATCCGGAACAGCGTCGTCTTGCCCGCGCCGTTCGGCCCAATCACTCCGACGATGCCACCCGGCGGCAGCTTGAAGTTCAGGTCGTCGATCAGCAGCCGATCCCCGAACGCCTTGCGCAGCCCCTTGGCCTCCACCACCAGCCCGCCCAGCTTCGGCCCGGGAGGGATGGTGACTTCACCCGTCGGCTCGCGCTTCTCCTGCGTCTGGTTGAGCAGATCCTCGTACGCGGAGATGCGCGCCTTGCTCTTGGCCTGCCGCGCCTTGGGGCTGGCCCGCACCCACTCCAGCTCCTTCTTGAGCGTCTTCTGCCGGTGGCTCTCCGCCTTCTCCTCCAGCTCCAGCCGCTTCTGCTTCTGCTCCAGCCACGAGGAGTAGTTGCCCTTCCAGGGCACGCCCTCGCCCCGGTCCAGCTCGAGGATCCACTCGGCCACGTTGTCCAGGAAGTACCGGTCGTGGGTAATACAGACGATGGTGCCCTTGTAGTCCTTCAGCGCCTGCTCCAGCCACGCCACGCTCTCGGCGTCCAGGTGGTTGGTGGGCTCGTCCAGCAGCAGCAGGTCCGGCTTCTCCAGCAGGATGCGGCACAGCGCCACGCGGCGCTTCTCACCGCCCGACAGCTTCGTCACGTCCGCGTCGCCCGGCGGCAGCCGCAGCGCGTCCATGGCCATCTCGATGGTGCGGTCCAGCTCCCAGCCGTTGGCCGCGTCGATGGCGTCCTGCAGCTTGCCCTGCTCCGCGAGCAGCTTCTCCATCTCCGCGTCGCTCATGGGCTCGGCGAACTTCGCGGAGACTTCATTGAAGCGATCCATCAGGCCGCGGATCTCCTTCAGGCCCAGCTCCACGTTCCCCTTCACGTCCAGCGAGGAGTCGAGCTGCGGCTCCTGCGGCAGGAAGCCCACCCGAGCGCCCGGGTCCGGCTTGGCCACGCCGAAGAACTCCTTGTCCTGCCCGGCCATGATGCGCAGCAGCGTGGACTTACCCGCGCCGTTGGGGCCAATGACGCCGATCTTCGCGCCCGGGAAGAAGGAGAGGTAGATGCCCTTGAGGATGTCCTTCCCACCCTTGACCTTGCGCAGGTCCTGCATGGTGAAGATGAAGTTCTGGGCCATCGCGGATCTGGTGCCTCCAAGTGACGACGTAGCGACGTAGACGGGTGGCGGATACTAAGGAGGGGCGCCCGGCGCAAGGAACTCGGCCGTGCACCCGCCTCTCACGGGCCTCCAGGCGCTCCCCCAGGGAGCTGACGGGCTCCCCGGCGCTCAGCGGCGCAGCCTGTCCCAGAGGGACAGAGCCGTGAGGTAGGCGAAGTCCGCGTCCCCGAAGCGCACCAGGTCCCCATCCTCGACGAAGAACTCCTTGTGGGGCTCCAGCGGGTGGCCGTTGATCTGCGTGCCGTTCATGGACCCCAGGTCCGCCACCGTGGTGGTGTCGGTCTTGGCCTGCCAGCACAGCCGCGCGTGCTCCTTGGAGACGGACGGATCATTGATGACCAGGTCGCAGCTCGGCATCCGCCCCACCATCAGCTCGTCCGTGCTCCGCAAGGGCGGCAGCGTGGCCACCACCAGCTCGTCGAAGCGCAGCATGACCGCCAGCTGCATGGCCTCCAGGCTCGGCCCCGTGGCCACCAGGGTGCTCTGCGCGCCCATGCGCATCGCCATCTGCTCCACCACCGGCCGGGGAGGCTTCTGCACCAGCACGAACGGCCCGACCTGATTGCAGAAGAAGGCCTCCGTGAGGCGTCCGGCCAACGACCGCAGTTCCCGAACATTGAGCATGGGCGCGAAGTGTAGCGCCAGACTTCGTGGAGGTGCTAAAGCCCCGCCTCCGCCATGTCCTCCCCCGTCCTCGAGCTCCAGGGCCTCACCAAGAGCTACCCCAAGCTCACCGCCCTCTCCGATGTGAACCTCTCCATCCGCCCCGGGGAGATCTTCGCCCTGCTCGGCCCCAACGGCGCCGGGAAGACCACGCTCATCGGCTCCATCTGCGGCCTGGTGAAGAAGACCCGCGGCCGCATCCTCCTGTTCGGCAAGGACCTGGACGCCGATCCCGTCGGCCCCCGCTATGACGTGGGCCTGGTCCCCCAGGAGATCAACTTCGACCCGTTCTTCACCGTGGCCGAGTCCCTCCACATCCAGCTGGGCTACTACGGCCGGCCCCAGGACGAGGCCCGCGTGAACGAGGTGCTCACCGCCCTCAACCTGCAGGGCAAGAAGGACGCGCTCACTCGCGCCCTCTCCGGTGGCATGCGGCGCCGGCTGCTCATCGCCAAGGCGCTGGTGCACCGCCCCAAGCTCGTCTTCCTGGACGAGCCCACCGCGGGTGTGGATGTGGAGCTGCGCCGCGACCTGTGGACGTACGTGCGCAAGCTGGCCTCCGAGGGCACCACCATCGTCCTCACCACCCACTACCTCGAGGAGGCCGAGGAGCTGGCTGACCGCGTGGGCGTCATCAACGAGGGCAAGCTGCTGCTGGTGGAGGACAAGGCCTCCGTCATGAAGCGCTTCGGCGAGCGCCGCCTCGTGGTCACCTTCGAGCAGCCCCTGGCCGAGCTGCCCGAGGCCGCCCGCCGCTTCAACTCCACGCTCTCCGAGGACCGCCGCACGCTCACCTACGTGGAGCGCGAGGGCACCCCGCCCTCGGGCGAGCTGCTGCGCGTCCTCTACTCCCAGGGCCTGCCCATCGCCGATGTGGAGACGCGGCGCTCGCGCCTGGAGGACGTGCTGATCGAGATCCTCCGCGGCCGCCCGCAGAAGGCTGCCTGAGTCCCACTCCCACCCCGCACCGACACCGCCATGAACACCCTTGGGATGAAGACGCTGTTCTCGAAGGAGGTCCGCCGCTTCATGCGCGTGCCGGGCCAGACCGTCCTCTCGCCGCTCATCAGCACCACGCTGTACTTCATCGTCTTTGGCTACTCCATCTCCACCCGCGTCCACGAGGTGGAGGGCGTGCCGTACCTGCAGTTCATCGTCCCGGGCCTCATCTTCCTGGGCATCGCCAACAACGCGTTCCTCAACTCCAGCTCCTCGCTGTTCATCACCAAGATTCAAGGCACGGTGGTGGATCTGCTGGTGGCCCCCCTGGGCCCCGGCGAGCTGATGGCCGGCTTCATCGGCGGAGCCATGGTGCGCGGGCTGGTGGTAGGCGGGCTCACCTGGGGGGTGGCCTCCATCTTCACCGGCTTCAACCTCCAGCACGCCCTGGTGGCCCTCTACTTCCTGCTCATCGCCTCGTACGTCTTCAGCGTGCTGGGCATGTTGGCCGCCGTGTGGGCCGAGAAGTTCGAGCAGATCAACTTCTTCCCCACCTTCGTGATGATGCCGCTCACCTTCCTGGGCGGCGTCTTCTACTCGGTGCGCGAGCTGCCCTCGCCCTGGAACCAGATCAGCCTCTTCAACCCCATGGTCTACATGGTGGAGGGGCTGCGCTACGGCATGCTCGGACGCAGCATCTTCTCGCCCGCGCTGGGCGGCGGCATCCTCCTGGCCCTGGCGGTGGTGGCCACGTCGGTGGCCTACCTGGCCCTGCGCTCGGGGTACAAGCTGAAGGCCTGAGCCGCCCACTGTCGCCTGGGGCTCACCCGGCTATTCTGGACTGTCCGCTTCCTTGCCCGGCGGGGGACCAAGGACGAGCGCCTTTCACGACTTGTGGGAATCCGGAGTATCGTACGGTGAGAAATGGCCGTTCCGTTCGGGAAGTACGAGCTCCTGCGCAAGATTGCCTCCGGCGGCATGGGTCAGGTGTTCCTGGCCCGTGAGCGCGGCGCCGTGGAGCGCCTGGTGGTGCTCAAGCTCATCCTGCCGCACCTGGCCGAGGACGAAGAGTTCCTCTCCATGTTCTTGGAGGAAGCGCGGCTGGTAGCGCGGCTGCAGCACCCCAACCTCGTCACCATCCTGGATCTGCTGGAAGTCGAAGGCCGCCACTGCCTGGCCATGGAGTACGTGCAGGGCGACGATGTGCGACGGCTGGACAAGCAGGCCCGGCTCAAGGGCAAGCTGCTGCCGGCGGGGCTGGTGCTGCGCATCATCTCCGAGGCGGCCTCGGGGCTGGACTACGCCCACAAGGCCAGGGATGCCCAGGGCCAGCCGCTGCGGCTGGTGCACCGGGATGTGTCGCCGCAGAACATCCTCGTCGGCTTCGATGGGGCGGTGAAGATCATCGACTTTGGTGTGGCCAAGGCGGCCGGCAGCGGCCAGCAGACGGCCACCGGCGTGCTCAAGGGCAAGTACCCGTACATGTCTCCGGAGCAGGCCTCGGGACAGGCCATCGACGGGCGCAGCGATCAGTTCGCCCTCGGTGTCGTCATGTGGGAGCTGCTCACGGGCCGGCGCCTCTTCAAGGGCGAGACGGACATGATGACGCTGCGGCTGGTGAAGGACTGCCAGGTGCCGCCGCCCTCGCAGCTCAACCCCAAGCTGCCGCCAGGGCTGGACGCGGTGGTGCTGCGAGCGCTCTCGCCCACGCCGGACAAGCGCTACCCGGACTGCGGCGCCCTGCGGCTGGCGCTGGAGGACTACATCATCCAGCTGCGGCTGGCGGCCAGCACCGCGCACCTGTCCGGGTACCTGCGCGAGCTGTACGCCGACCGCATCGCCACGGAGGCGGATCCGTCCAAGCTGGATCAGCTCGCCGATGACATGGATCTGGACTCAAAGGACAGATCCAACCCCTCGCGCAGCCGCTCCGGGGCCCAGGCCATTCCGTCCACGCCCTCGCGCTCCTCGCTGCCCAGCCTGGCGCCCCGGACACGCTCGCGGCAGTCGGTGGACGCCCTCATCGGCCCGGCGCCCTCGCCCAGGCATGAAGTCACGCGAGGCACGGAGTCTCTGGGCATGCCGCCTTCGCCCCGCCGCTTCCCGCTGATTCCGGTGGCGGTGGGAGGCGCGGCCGCGCTGGTGATTGCCGGGGCGGCCATCGTCCTGCTGCGCCAGAAGCCCGAGCAGCCTCCGCAGGTGGTGCAGGTGGTGCAGGTGGTGCAGCCCGTGGAGCCGAAGCCCCCTCCGCCGGTGGATCCGAAACCCCCGCCGCCCGTGGAGCCGCGGAAGGTGGAGCTGGAGATCCTCTCCGAGCCCCTGGGCGCGGCCGTGCAGCTCGAGGGACAGCTGCTCGGGAGGACGCCGGTGAAGCTGCCGCTGGCGCCGGATGCGCCCCCCGTCATGCTGACGCTGTCGCTCGAGGGGTACAGCCCCCACAGCCGGCAGGTGTCCGCCGCGAACGCGCCCAGCGTGCTCGTGGCGCTGGAGCGCCGCTCCGTCAGCACGAGGCCGCCGGGCAAGAAGCAGGGCTCGTCCGGCTCCTCCTCGCTGGGCATCAAGAAGGGCCGCTGAGCCACCCGAGGCGCGGCCCTCTGGCGCCGCTCAGACGCGCGGCGGAGACTGGGCCACCAGCCGCCGGATGAGCTCCGGCTCGAAGGGCTTGTCGATGCGCGGGTGGGAGAAGTTCTGCAGGAAGGAGCGAGCGCGCTCGGTGAACCCGCCGCCCGTCATGAAGACGAGCCGGGCCAGGCACTCGGGGTACTTCTGCGCCAGCTCCGCGTGCACGTCCATGCCCGTCAGGTCCGCCATCATCAAGTCACAGAAGATGCGATCGAAGTCCGTGTCGCGCTCCAGCAGCGAGAGCGCCTCACGCCCGCTGTGAGCGACCACCACCTCGTTGCCGCGGCCGATGATGCGGCGCATGACGGAGGCGATGCCCGGCTCGTCGTCGATGACGAGCACCCGCTTGCCCTGCACGGCGGGCAGCTCCACCGCGGCGGCCAGGGAGGGCGCCGCCACCTCGGCCTCCGCGCCCCGGGTGGGCAGCACCACGCGGAACGTGCTGCCCTTGCCCGGCCTGCTGGCGACGGTGAGCTCCCCGCGCAGCGACTTGATGATGCCGTGGCAGATGGACAGCCCCAGCCCGGTGCCCTCGCCCTGCGGCTTGGTGGTGAAGAAGGGCTCGAAGGCGCGCGCCAGCACCTCCGGCGTCATCCCCACCCCCGTGTCCGTCACCTCCACCACCACGTGCTGATCGCGCGCGTACGTGGTGAGGACAATGCGGTGGCGCGCCGAGTCCCCCTCGGGAACCGCCTGGGCCGCGTTGACGAGCAGGTTGAGGAACACCTGGCCCAGCTTGGCCTCGTTGGCCCACACCGGCGGCACCTGGCCGAAGCACTTCACCACCTGCGCGCGGTAGCGGATGTGGTTCATCGCCATGGAGAGGCTGAACTCCAGCGCCGCGTGCAGGTCCACCTGCCGCAGCGGCACGTCGTCCGCCCGGGCGAACGTCTTCAAATCCCGGACGATGCCGCGGATGCGCTCGGCCCCATCCCTGGCCTCCACCAGCGCCTCGGCCGTCTCCTTCAGCGCCTCGCGCGCCTCCACCTGCGGCAGCGTGGAGATCTGCTCCAGCGCGAAGTGGATGTTGCCCATCACGAAGGAGAGCGGGTTGTTGATCTCGTGCCCCACCCCGGCCGCCAGCTGGCCCGCCACCGCCATCTTCTCCGACTGGACGAGCTTCTCGCGGGCCGCCAGCAGCTCCCGGGCGCGCTGCCGCGCCAGCTCCTCCGCCGCCAGGCGCCCGGTGTGCTCGCGCTCGAGCAGCGCGTCGCGCTCCTGCTCCGCGCGCTTCTTCTCGGTGACGTCGCGGAAGAAGATCGCCACCCCGTTACCGGACGGGTACGCGTGGACGCCGAACCAGAGGACCGGGGAGAACTCGAACTCGAACGAGGTGGACACCCGCTCCACCATCACCCGCCGGAACTCGCGCTCGGCGACGGTGCCCAGCAGCTCCGGGCAGGTGTCCCACAGCTCCCGCCCGAAGAGCTTCTGGCGCTGCTTGCCCACCAGCATCATCGCGTTGCGGTTGACGTAGGTGTAGCGCCACTGGGCATCCAGGGACATGAAGCCCTCGGGCAGGTTCTCGAGGATCTCCACCATCCTGTCCCGCGTCTCGCGCAGCCCCGTCTCCGCGCGCCGGGCGGCGGTGGTGTCCCGCAGCCGCACCAGCACCCCGTCCCGGAACCGGGCGATGGTGGCCTGAAGCCAGCCATCGAATCCCTCGCACGAATGGGGGAACACCTGCTGGCAGGATTCACCCGTCTCCACCACCTGGTGGAAGGCCTCGAACTGGCCGGCCAATCCCAGCTCAGGCGGCACCTCGTGGAGCCGGCGCCCCACCAGCCCTCCCACGCGCCAGCTCAGGACGCGCTCGGCGGCGGGGTTCGCGTAGATCCACTCGAAGTCGATGATGGAGCCCTGATCATCTCTCACGGCCCGCAGCGCCATGCTGCCCTCGGGGTGCGCGTGCTCCACCTCCACCAGCACGCGCAGCACCTCATCCGCTTCCCAGCCGCGGGCGCCTCGCAAGAACTTCGGGGGCTCGATGAACGCGGGCTTGGGCATGACGGGATCCTCCACCGAGCGACGGCCGACCGTGAGCGAAGAGCCAGGGATTGAACACCCGCGACACTTGCAAGCCTACCCGCTTGCCCCGGGGATACTGAATCCCCCCCTCGACAACGGCCGACTGTGAACAGACAAACCGCGCGAGCAGTTAACGCCAGCCCGCGCCGTTTTCAAAGGATGCCACGCCACTCTTTGCGGCCCACACGGCCGCGAAATCACTCACACCCGGAGGATCTTGGAATTCCCAGACCGCTGACGGCTGTGTCAGCGGAATCCTGCAATGGGAGCAGCGCGAGCGGATCAGCTCTCCAGTCGCACCACGAGGGCTGACGGGCCGTCCAACCGGACGAGGCCCTCTCGCAGCGGAGGCGTCTGTCCGGAGCCGCCGAAGCCCGGAGCCTCGCTCCACAGCACCACCTGGGCCCGCGCGGGCTCGGGCAGCCGGTGCTCCAGCTGGCCCTTCACGTTGACGAAGACGAGGAGCCGCTGCCCGGCTCCCTTTCGCTCGAGGACGAGCGCGTGGGCTCCCAGCGGCCGCACGTCATAGCCGCCGCGCTCATGCACCTTGAGCGCGGGCTCGGTGGCGCGCAGCCGCAGCAGCTCGCGGTAGAGGGCGCGGATCTGCGAGTGGGGTGGGCGCTCCGCCTCGCTCCAGTCCAGGCACGAGCGCTCGAAGGTCTCCCGCGCCTGCGGATCCGGCACCGTGTCCCCCGCGAAGCGGGCGAAGCCGGCGAACTCCTTGCGCCGGCCCTCGGTGACGAGCCGCCCCAGCTCCTCGTGGTGGTCGGTGAAGAAGAGGAAGGGCGTGCTCGCGTTCCACTCCTGGCCCATGAAGAGCAGCGGCGTGTACGGAGACAGCAGCAGCAGCGTGCTCATGGCCCGGAAGGCCGCAGGCGGCACGTCGTGGCCGAGCCGCTCTCCGTGCGCGCGGTTGCCCACCTGATCATGGTTCTGGATGCAGTGCACGAAGCCCGTGGGCGGAAGGCCGCTGGCGGGAGTGCCTCGGGCGTGGCCCTGGTTCTTCGACACCTGCCCCTCGTAGAACCAGCCCTGGCGCAGGGTGCGCGCGATGTCCTCCGCGCTGCCCGTGTAGTCCTGGTAGTAGCCCTCGCTGTCTCCGGCGAAGGCCCGGCGCAGCTGGTGGTGCAGATCATCCGCCCAGACACCATCCAGCCCCAGGCCCCCTTCCGAGGAGGGGCGCAGCAGCCGCGCCTCGTTGCGCTCGTCCTCGGCGATGACGAGCACCCGCCGGCCCGGCGCGGCGGCGCGGGCCCGGGAGACGATCTCCGCCAGCAGGTGCGGCGAGCTGTCATCCACGATGGCGTGGGCCGCGTCCAGCCGCAGGCCGTCCGCGTGGTAGTCGCGGATCCACATGTCCACGTTGGAGAGCACCAGCTCCCGCACGGGCCCGGACTGCTCGCCGTCGTAGTTGACGGCATCACCCCAGGGCGTGTGGTGGCGGGCGGTGAAGTAGTGCGGCGAGTAGCAGCGCAGGTAGTTCCCGTCCGGCCCGAAGTGGTTGTACACGGCGTCGATCAGCACGGCGAGCCCGTGCGCGTGCGCGGCGTCGATGAGCCGGCGCAGCCCGGTGGGGCCGCCGTAGGCGTGGTGGGGGGCGAAGAGATCCACCCCGTCGTAGCCCCAGTTCCGAGAGCCCGGGAAGCTCGCGAGCGGCATGAGCTCCAGGGCGGTGATGCCCAGCTCGCGCAGCCCCTTGAGCTTGGGGATGAGCGCCTCGAAGGTGCCCTCGGGCGTGGCCGTGCCCACGTGCACCTCGTAGACTACGAGCCCCTCGGGCCCCAGCCCCTTCCAGCCCGTGTCCGTCCAGGCGAAGTCCGGCACCACCACCTCGGAGGGGCCATGCACGCCCTGGGGCTGCGAGCGGGACCAGGGATCCGGGAAGGGCCCCTCTCCATCCACGCGCAGCTTGTAGCGCACGCCCGCCCCCGCGCCTTCCAGCACGGCGCCGAAGAACCCGCCCGGCTCAGGCGACATGGGCAGCACCTTGCCCGGCTTTCCCTCCGCGTCGTGCAAGACCACCTGGACTTCCTGGTGGCCCGGGGCCCAGGCGCGCCAACGCACGCGAGGACCCGCTTCGACCCATGCGCCCAATGAGGGCACCGCCACTCGAGGCTCCTTCATTGGCTTCATGACTCCTCTTTAATGCGCACCTCTCCTACCGAAGTGCACCTCGGACGAAAGTCCGATCACTTTCCAGGAGAGATGTTCACTGGTGGCCCGCGAGACTGTCCGAGCCCCGGCACGCGCTTCATTCCGCGGGAACCACCCGGTGCAGGACAAAGGGCAGGGTCAGCCGCCGCAGCCATGGCAGCTCCACGCGGCTCATCGCCAGCACCGTCTCGTCGTCCCACCACCGCAGCTCGTCCACGAAGAGGCGCCAGTGCCAGGAGCACTCGGGCGGGTACTCCACCTGCACGCCCTGGCGCCCGTCCACGCGCGAGCGCCCCTCGCGCAGCACCACCGGGACCGAGGGGCGCAAGTCCTTGCCACGGCGGACCAGGTTGACGCCCCGCCCCTGCGCGCCGAACTCCTTGCCCCACCAGCCGCGCATGCCCAGCACCGCCAGGAGCGCCTGCGCGCCATACCGGAACCACACGGGCCCCACCAGCTGGCCCTGGAAGCGCCCGCTCAGGGAGTCACGCGCCGGCGGCGCGAGCGAGGCGAAGCGGTCGCGGTACCACTGGAGCCAGCTTCGGTGCGACGGGAAGAGGGTCAACACGGGGTGGCGCAAGCTCAGGTTCATGCCTCAGAGGCTGCGCAGTGGGCCCACGCCCGGGGAGAAGCAACCAGCAAGCCAGGCCCCCGGTGGGAGGGCTCCCCTGTTGGCAGGGGAGCGCCTGGGGTCCACCTCGCGCCCGCACCATCCTTAGCGTGTGAGGGAGAATCCGGAGGCGGCACGTCATGCATCACACTCGGGAAATCCCCCGCGAGGTCTGGTCTGACTATCTGACCCTGCTGAGCAGCATCACGCGCTCCCAGTGGGTCCGCATCGAGGCCGCTAGCGAGGAGCTAGGAGAGCAACCGCTGGCCCAGCGCCTGCCCCTCATCGACATCTCGTTCGCGGAGAAGGGCAGCGACCGGGGCGCCATCGAGGTGACGGTGGGCCGCCCCGGAGAGGAGATCACCCACCGCATCTTCCAGCCCGATCACATCTACGCCGACGAGAGCGAGAGCGGCGAGCTGGAGTGCCTCGACATCGAGAATGCGGAGCGCACCAAGACGCTCATCTTCTTCGAGCCCACCCAGGCCATGGATGAGCTCTCCGGCTTCCAGCCGCAGGCCTGAGGCGCGGAGACACCAGGGGCGGACCCCGCGAGGAGCCCGCCCCGTGAGGCGTGCGGCGCTCCTCCGCGTGTAGCTTCCCACTCCATGCCCAGGAGGGGAACGGCCCGGGAGGGAGCGGTGCCATGCGGGTGCTCGCGCTGCTGAGGGAGATCGGGCCGTACGTGGTGGCGGTGCTGACGGTGCTCGTCAGCGTCCTGGCCTCCGGCCACGCGGTGCTGCGCAAGCGGGATGTGCGCGCGGCGGTGAGCTGGGTGGGGCTGATCTGGCTGGTGTCGGAGGGGCCGCCCTCAACGGATACGTCCCACGAGGGCCAGGAGCTGTGTGCCGTAGCGTTCGATCAGCTTGGGGCCCACGCCCTGGATGGACATGAGCGCCTCGCTGTCCACGGGGCGCACAGAGGCGATGGCTCCCAGCACCCGGTCCGTGAGGATGCGGAAGGCGGGGACGCGCCGCTTCCGAGCCTCGGCCAGCCGCCACGCCTTGAGCGCCTCCACCAGCGCCGGAGAAGACCGGGGCGCTGGCGTTCTCTGTCCCCCGCGAGCCTCCCGCCCTCTTCGCACGCCGATCTCGGCCTCCTCGTCCCAGGGCTCGGCGGACGGGGGGGGCGATTCCTCCCAGTCTCGGACCACGGTCAGTGCGCCTGGAGCCGCCGCCGCGACAGCGCGTCCCGTCGTCCCTCGCGAGCCGGCAGGCTCCCAGCCCCCCGAGCGCTTGCGCTTCTCCGGGCGCCGGCCCTCCCCCTTCGCGCGACGGACACGCTTCTTCGACGCCTTGGCCTCGCGAGGCGCCGGCAGCATCACCAGGTCCGGCTCGATGACGCGCGTGCGCTGGCCCTCGGCAGTCAGCGTCAGCCGCTGGAAGGAGATGCTCTTCCCCTCCTTCTCGAAGGAGTCCTCGCTCAGCCGAGCCAGCCCCGCTCGCACCAGGCCGCCCACGAGCCGCTCGAACTCCCGGCGCGGCAGAGACTCGCCGAAGAGCTCGCGGTGCAGGCGGCCCGTGGCCTGTCCATCCCGCTCGTGCAGCGCGTCCAGGATGCGCCCCAGCGCGGTCAGCTCCCCTTCTCCCGGCTCGGCGAAGCGCAGGGTGACGCAGGACTCCGGCGCACACACGTCACACAGCCCGCACGGCTTGCCCGAGTCCTGCACATCACCAAAGTGCGCCACCAGGTGCCTCATCCGGCACCCCGAGGACTCGGCGTAGCGCCCCATCTGCTCCAGGTGGTGCAGCTTGCGCTCGCGCTGCGCGGCGTACGGGAGCCCCCAGCCCGGCTTGCCCCGGCGCACGCTCTCGTCCGGCGTCACCTCCAGGCCTCCGTGGATCCACAGCTGCTCGAGCACCTTGTCGAACACCTCCGGATCCATGCGGACACGCGCCTGCAACGCCTCCTTCGGCTCCAGCTCGACGCGAGCGGCCCGGAAGAGCTGCTCGAGCACCGAGGGCTCCGGGTAGTCGCGCTGGTGGAAGAACTCGTGGGTGCGGCGGTCCACATACGAGTGCAGCAGCACCGCCCGAGAGGGCTTTCCATCCCGGCCCGCGCGCCCCAGCTCCTGGTAGTAGCCCTCGAGGCTCGCCGGGAGCGCGGCATGGACGACGGTGCGCACATCCGCCTTGTCGATGCCCATGCCGAACGCCGTCGTGGCGACGATGACCTCCACCCGGCTCTCGAGGAACGCGGCCTGGACCCGGTCTCGCTCCGCGGGCTGCATGCCCGCGTGGTACACGGCGGCGGGAAACTCCGAGCCCAGCACGTCGGCGAGCTGCTCGGCGTGCTTGCGCGTGGAGGCGTAGACGATGGCCGGACGCCGCGAGGGCTCGGACAGCACCTCGCGGATGGCCTCGCCGCGCTGGCCGGGGTTCAGCTCGCGCATCTCGATGGCGATGTTGGTGCGCCGGAAGCCGTGGATGAAGGTGCGCGCCGCGCCGCCGCTCCGGGAGCCCTTCAGCCCCAGTTGCTGCACGATGTCCCGCTGCACATCGGGCGTGGCGGTGGCGGTAAGGGCCACCACCGGCGCCGGGCGCAGCATGGGCAGCCGAGAGCCGAGCAGCCGGTAGTCCGGCCGGAAGTCATGTCCCCACTGGGAGATGCAGTGCGCCTCGTCGATGGCAATCAGCGCGGGCGTGCGCTTGGCCAGCAGCTCCACGAAGCCGGGCACCCCGAGCCGCTCGGGGGCGATGAAGAGGAAATCGAGCTGGCCCTCGAGATAGGCCGCGCACACCTGCCGCGACGTGGCCCGGTCCCTGCCCGAGTGGATGCGCTCCGCCACGAACCCCAGCGACTGGAGCCGCGTCACCTGATCCTCCATGAGCGCGATGAGCGGGCTCACCACCAGCGTCGTCCCCGCCCGGGCCAGGCCCGGCAACTGGTAGCACAGGGACTTGCCCGCTCCCGTCGGCATCACCAGCAGCAGATCCTCGCCCGCGGTGGCGGCTCGGCAGACCTCCTCCTGATACGGGCGGAAGTCCTCGAAGCCGAAGGCCTCCTTCAAGAGCTTGCGCAGCTCTCCCGGTGGGGTGGGAGCGCGAGGCTCGCGACGAGGCATGGCAGCCCCGGGCGCCAGCGCCGCTCCCGCGCGAGGGCGGCCAGCAGGTGCGGCCAGAGCGGATGCCGTCCTGGGGCTCGGGGAGCGGGGCTCAATCCCGGCCCTCGGAGCTGGGGCACGAGGCTCCGGCGACACGGGCCGCTCACGAGCCTCGCGCCGCTCTTCCTCCATGGGCGTGGCAGGAGCCGCCCGAGGCGCGGACGGCGGCCTCGGCGGTGCGCTCGCCGGCCCCTTGCCCACCACCTCGATGACATACGCCTCGATGCTCCTCAGGAAGTCCGAGAGATCTCCCCGCCCGCGCTCGATGCGCTGCAGCCACGCCTCCCACTGCCCCGTCATCGCCGGCGACTTCACGTCCGGGTGCACCACCTGAATCAACCGGATGCCCTTCTCCGTCGCCTCCAGGGACTTGCCCCGGCGCTGGAGGTACTCGCGCTCCAGCAGCACCTCGATGATGGCCGCGCGAGTGGCGGGCGTGCCCAGCCCCGTCTCCCGCATCGCGTCCGCCAACTCCTTCTCGTCCAGCGTCCGCCCAGCCGTCTCCATCGCCGTCAGCAGCGTCGCGTCCGTGAAGCGCGGCGGCGGCCGCGTGCGCTTCTTCACCGCCTCCACGTCCTCCACGCGCTGCGGCTGCCCCCGCTCCAGCCCCGGAGGCAGATCCTGCGAGTCCTCCTCCGGCTCGCGGCCCTCGGCCTCCTCTTTGTCTGCCTTGCCCTGGCGCTCCTTCGGCGGCTTCGCCCCGCCCACGTCCAGCACCTTCCACCCGGGCCTCACCACCTGCGTGCCCGAGCTGTGGAACCGGTCCACCCGCTCCGCTCCACCCGCCGCTCCGGGCGAGCGCACCGCGGTGATGACCGTGGTGACAGACCACACGTGGTCCTCGTGCCACGCCGCGAGCAACCGGCGGCACACCAGCTCATAGATGCGGCGCTCGTCCGGCGACAGCTTCACCTCGTCCGGGGACGTGGGCGTGGGCACGATGGCGTGGTGGTCCGTCACCTTCGCGTCATCCACGAAGCGCCGGCCCAGCGGCCGCTCTCCCGTGCCCGCCGCCAGCAGCGGCTCGTAGGGCTTGCGGATCGCCCGCACCACGTCCGGCAGCGTGGCCGCCATCTCCGTGGACAGGTGCCGGCTGGAGGTGCGCGGGTAGCTGAGCAGCTTGTGCTTCTCGTACAACGCCTGCGCCAGCTCCAGCGTCCGCTGCGCGCTGTAGCCATAGAGCCGGTTCGCGTGCCGCTGCAGCTCCGTCAAGTCGTAGAGCAGCGGCGGCGCCATCTTCTTCGTCTCGGAGGTGAGCGACTCGATGGCCGCCTTCCCCGTCCTCACCCGCCCCATCACCTCCCCGGCCTCCACGCCATCCGCGTTCAGCCGCCGGGCCTCGCGCGAGCCCTCCGCCAGCTTCGCCCCCGTCTTCGGGTCCACCTCGCGGAACCACGTGCCCTGGTAGCGCGCCCCCGCGGGCCCGGCCTTGGACTGGGGCTCGAAGGTGGCCACTATCTCCAGGTAGTCCTCGGGGACGAAGTCGCGGATGGCCAGCTCCCGCTCCACCACCATCGCCAGCGTGGGCGTCTGCACCCGCCCCACCGACAGCATCTCCCCGCCCGCCAGCGTGTAGAGCCGCGACAGGTTCATCCCCACCAGCCAGTCCGCCCGGCTGCGCCCCTTCGCCGCGTCCGCCAGCGCGTCGTACGCCTGGCCCTCCTTGAGCTGCCGGAAGCCCTCGCGGATGGCGCTCTCCGTCAGCGACGACACCCATAGCCGCTTCACCGGCTTGCGGCACCCGGCCGCCTCGTAGATGTAGCGGAAGATGAGCTCGCCCTCGCGCCCCGCATCCGTGGCGCACACCACCCCGGACACCTCGGGCGCGCTCATCACCTCGCGCACCACCGAGAACTGCGAGCGCGTGCCCTCGGACACCACCAGCGGCCACTCGCGAGGCAGCAGCGGGAGCTGCTCGCGGCTCCAGCGCTTCCACTCGGGCCTCATCTCATGCGGCTGCGCCAGCCCCACCAGGTGGCCAATGGCCCACGTCACCACATAGCCGTTGCCTCGGAACCAGCCCTCGCCGCGCTGCGAGGCCCCCAGCGCCCGCGCAATGTCCCGCGCCACCGCCGGCTTCTCCGCCACCACGGCGAGCACGGACGCACGGCCCCGCGGAGCCGGCTCGCGGCCCACCTGCGAGGTCCTCTCTTCTTCGCGTCCTGCGCCCATCGCATCCCACCTCATACCTTCCCCTCCTACTTCACCCTCCCCGCCCCGATGCGCTCGGGCTCCCTCGGCGAACTTCTTCCTTAGCGTGACCGGCCGACATTGCACCCCTCTCTCGCGTCCTACCCGCGGAGGCTGCTCGCCCTACCACCGGGGAGCCTACCTCTCACCTTCCGTGAAATCCTCACACGCCTGGCGCTGGCTCGCGGCCCCGAGGCCTGGACGCCCTCCGGCGCTGGCGTCCTCACGCAAGCCTTTGGCGCTGCACAGGAAACCTCGGGCGATCGCTTTCGTCATCATCCGCCTTGCTGCTTGCGTGTGCCCCCACGGGCGCGGAAGCGGGGGGGAGCTCACTCATGCGCAGTCATCGAGGCCCGTTCATCGGAGAGATCAGCATGCAGTCGCTTCCGCAGCACCGCTCGCGCCGGGGGGAAACAAGAGGGGGGATGGCCCGAACGGTCCTGCTTGGGGAGTTCGCGGCCAGCACCTCGGCCTCCCAGCGATTGAGCCGCTCGTCCTGGGCGGTACGCCCTCTCGTCACGGTTCCGGTCCGCCCGCTCTCGTTCCTGGCCAGCTTCGCTCGCGCGAAGCGCACCCAGCTCGAGAAGCTGGAGGCGGCTGGGGTGACGGCCTCACTGCGCCGGGAGGTGGAGGGGAGGACTCGGCTCGCCTCGCTGCTGCCAGCCTCGGAGAAGCTCCCCGAGGCCGTCGCGCGCCGGGCTGTCCGCCGGGTCTTCACCCTCCACCCACCGCCGGCCGTGGCCGTGCTGGTGGAGCGCCGCTGAACGCCACCGTCCGGGTGGCTCTTTTGGAAGTGGGAGGGTGACGGGGAAGCCAAGGTCCCCGGCATCCTGAGGGCGTGGAGGAAAGTGCCCCGCACGCCGGGCAGGGCACTTCGGTCGGGAGACCTGGCGCAGGGCCGCTCGCCGGGAGGGGAGGGCGGCTCGAGCGTAGGTCGGCGAGGGGGGTGCCTCGAAGAGGGGCATCCCCCTTGGCTTTTTTCAGGGGTTGGCGGCCTTGGGGCCACCCTGGCGCGCGTGCCACGCGGCGAGCACCTCGCGCTCGCGCTCCGGCGTCACTCCCGCATGCAGCTTCTGCTGGCGCTCGGGCGGCAGCGTCTTGAACCAGGCCAGGGTGTCTCGCGCGGTGTCCACCGTGGGGCGGAACGTCAGCCCCTGCGCGAGCGCCCGGGCGTTGCTGATCTTGCACATGCCCTTGTCCTCGCCCTGGCGGGGAAGCCACACGGGCATGTTCGTCCAGGGCATCACCTTCTGCTGCTCCACCAGCCAGCTCCACTCCACCCAGGTAAAGGTGGCATCCCCGCCGCTGGCCGCCTTGCACGCCTCCAGCAACTCTCGCATGGTGAGGGTCTGGGCCGGCCCCAGGGCGTTGAAGGTGCCCACGGTGCGGCGCTCCACCAGGCCGATGATGAACGCGGCCAGGTCCCTCACGTCGATGAACTGGATGGGATCCTCTCCATCGCCTGGAGCGAGCACCTCGCCCCCGCGCGCCACGCGCACCGGCCAGTAGCTGAAGCGGTCCGTGGAGTCTCCCTGGCCGACGATGAGGCCCGGGCGGACGACGGTGGCGCGGCCGGGCATGGCGGCCTGGACGGCCTTCTCGCTCAGGGCCTTGAGGGCGCCGTAGTACTGGGAGACATCCTCCGTCTTCTCATCCTCCACGGTGGCCACCGGCGAGTTCTCGTCCACGCCGTACTGGCTCCCGTCCTTGTAGACGGAGATGGAGGAGACGAAGACGTACTGCTCCACGTTGGGCGCGAGCAGCTCCGCGCTGGCCTTCACGATGCGAGGCACATAGCCGGAGGTGTCGATGACGGCATCCCACTTCCGGCCCTCGAGCGCCTTGAGGTCGCCATCCCGGTCTCCGTGGAGCTGCTCCACGTTCGGGAACAGGCCGGGGTGCGTCTTGCCGCGGTTGAACAGCGTGAGGGTGTGGCCGCGAGGCAGTGCCGCCTCCACCAGCGCCGGCCCGAGGAAGCCCGTACCCCCGAGGATGAGGATCTTCCTCTTCGCCACCGGCGCGCTCTGCGCGGAGGCGCCGCCGCTGCTGGTGGAGGCGCACCCTGCCGCCCAGAGCGAGCCGAGCGCGGCCGCTCCCTGGATCAACCCTCTGCGAGACAACCGCATCGCCATGTTTCCCTCCCTGAGAAGATATGGGGCTTCAGCGAACCGGGACGTCACTGGGGACGGCGCTGAGCGCAGGCTCCGCGGCACGGTTGCGGACCCGCGCGTGCCGGGACAGATAGAGGGAGATGGCCAGCCACAGCCCGGCCAGGGGCATGGCCGTCAGCAGCACCCCGCCTACCCCGAGCCCCAGCGCGGAGAGCCCTCCCTCCATCCAGCCGCCCACCACGTCTCCGCCCCGGTACACCACCGTGTCGATGAAGCTCTTGGCCTTGTACTTCTCCTCGCGGCTCACGGTGGTGAAGAGGATCTCCCGCGAGGGGCGCTCCAGCCCGTAGTGGGCGGCGCCGCGCAGGGCTCGCACGCCGACGAACAGCAGGATGGCCGGCATCACCGACAGGCCCAGGAAGCCCAGCGCGGTGAGCACCGGCGCCACGGCCATGGCCACCGCCAGGCCCAGCTTGGAGATGAGCCGCCCGGTGACGAAGGCCTGGATGATGAGCGTGGCGAGCTGCACCCACAGCTCGATGTTGGCGAACGCGGTGGTGCGCGCGGCGGCGCCGCTGGCCACCGTGTCCACCAGCTTCACCTGGAGGATGTAAAGGAACGAGGAGGTGACGGTATAGAAGACCGTCTGCAGCCCCAGCGCGAGCAGGAACGGCGAGGTGGCCAGCAGCTTGAGGCCCGAGAGCACGCCGCCGCCCACCGGCGCTCCCACCGAGGGAGGAGACTGCATGTCATACGCCCAGCGCGACAGCCGCTTCACGCACTGCGCGCTCACCTCCAGCAGCGCCGCGCTGATGAGGATGAGGTTCACGGGCCCCAGCGGCTCGGCGAGCTGGCGCACGAAGAGCAGCCCCATGAGGATGCCCGCGGTGCCTCCGGCGGAGATGAAGCCAAACAGGCGCCGGCCCTGCTCGCTGACGAACAGGTCCGCCATGAAGCTCCAGAACACGGAGACGACGAACAGGTTGTAGACGCTCAGCCAGACGTAGAAGGAGCGCGCCACCAGCTCGCTGCCCAGCCCCAGCTTCAGCAGCGCGAAGAAGCCCAGCAGGTTGAGCAGGAAGAAGCGGTAGACGAAGGGAATCACGCGCTTGCGCGGCCAGCGCGCCACCAGCGCCGAGTACACCGGCACCGCCACCATCATCACCACGAAGGTGGCCGTCCACAGCTTCTTCAGGTCCTTCACCCCGCCCGCCGTGCCCATCTCGTCACGGACCGGCTTGAGGATGAAGTAGCCGCACATCAAGGTGAAGAAGTAGAGGAAGGACCAGAGGACCGCGCCTCGCTCCTCCTCCCGCACATCCACGAATCGCTTGAGCATGGGTGAAGGTCACAGTCCTCGTGGAGGGCCGCGCACCCGCCCAAACCTCCACCCGGCACGGCTATTCCCGCTGCACGCCCGCTTCTCGAGCGAGGGCGCTCAGGCTCCCGCCAGCGTGGCGCGCAGCGTTGTCTCCACCCGAGGCAGGGCCTCGCGGATCTCCGCCATGGAGACCGCGCCCACCGAGAGCCGGAACCAGCCTGTGTCATCCTTCAGCCCGAAGGCCTGGAAGGGCACCACCGCGAAGCTCGCCTTCTCCAGCAAGAGCTTGCGGATGTCGTCGTTGCTCTTGAGCCCCGCCTTGCCCACCAGATCAAACTGCACCGACAGGTAGATGGCGCCCTGCGGCGCGATGGCCCGCACCGGCAGCCCCGCCTCGCGCATCTTCGCGAAGCCCTGGTAGAGCGCCTCCAGCCGCTCGTCCACCCGGTGCTTCATCGTCTCCATGAAGGCGGCCGTGCCCTGCAGGTCATCCAGCGAGCGCCCCACGGCGATCTGCTCGGCCTTGGGCGCCCACGCCCCCACGTGCCCAATCACGTCGCGCATGCGAGAGATGATGGCCGGCGGCCCAATGCCCCACCCCACGCGCACGCCCGTGGCCGCGAACGACTTGGAGATGCCGTCCACGAACACCGTGTAGTGCGCCATCTCCGGTACCAGCTCCACCGGCGTCACGTGCTTCACCCGGCCGAAGTTCAGCGTCCAGTAGATCTGGTCGTACATCAGAATCAATGGCCGCTGCCCGCGCTCCTTGCGCCCGCGGTTCTCCGCGACGATGCGCTCGCAGATGGCCTTGAGCGCCTCCGGGGAGATCATCGTCCCGGTGGGGTTGAGCGGGCTGCAGAGGCAGAGGAGCCGGGCGCTCGACAGGTGCGGGGTAAGTTGCTCCACCGTGGGCATGAAGCCGTGGTCCGCCTCGGTGACGACCACCGTGCCCTTGGCTCCCATCATGTGGCTGTAGTGGTTGTTGTTCCACGAGGGCACCGGGTAGATGACGGTGTCGCCCTCGTCCAGCAGCGTGCGGTAGGTGCCGTAGATGATGGGCCGCGCGCCTCCGGCGATGACGATGCCCTCCAGCGGGTACTTCAGCCCCAGCGCCCGCTCGTAGAAGCGCTGCACGCTCTGGCGCAAGTCCAGCACCCCGTCCGAGGGCGGATAGTTCGTCTCACCCGCCTGGAGCGCGGCGGCGATGCCCTGGTTCAGCGTGGCGGGGATGGGGAACTCGCGCGGGCTGAAGTCTCCCACGGTCAGGTTGCACACCTTGCGGCCTTGCGCGGCCAGCTCGCGGATCTCCGCGGCGATGCGGAGGATTTCGCTGCCGACGAGGCCTCGCGCCATCGTGCCAACGTAGGTGTCGTCCCGCTTGGGGAGGAGGGGGGTGAGATCAAGGGCCATGAGCTTGCTCCGGGTAGCGCCCAAAGGCGGGCCGCCACGGGGCTCACACCATACACGCCACGCGGCGCCCATGGGCATGGATCATGCCCGCTCGGGGACTCACACCGTCAGGAGCGCACCGCTTTACACGGAGTAGGAGCGGCCACCCTCGGCCTGCACCGCGGGCAGGATGGACTGCACCGCGCCGCTGGCCACCGGGAACGAGCGCGGCGCCGTCATCCCCAGCGCGTTCCACGTCTTGGGCCCGACGACGCCGTCGGCCTCCAGGCCCTTGGCGCGCTGGAAGGCCAGCACGGCACGCTCCGTCTTCGGCCCGAAGAGGCCGTCCTTGAAGCCCGGATCAAACCCATGGGTGGCCAGCACCTTCTGGAGCACCACCACCGCCGGCTCGCACACGCCGCGCTTGAGGATGGGACGCAGCCCCGAGCCCCGGCGCGAGTCCAACGCCGCCCACGTCCTCGGGCCGACGATGCCGTCCACCTCGAGGCCCCGGGTGCGCTGGAACGCCATCACCGCCGCCTTGAGCTTCGGACAGAAGACGCCGGCCTCCCCACCCGGCTCGAAGCCCGCGGCGGCCAGCTGGCGCTGAAGGTGCTCGACTTCCGGTCCACAGGCTCCCTGCTTGAGCGAGGAGAGGGACTCAGACGACGCGCACGACCAGGGCATGGGAAGCATGGAGGGCATCAACAACTCCAGGCGCTCGGTTCGAGGACAGGGGGCGGTTGATCGAAGACCCACACGAGAGATGCCCCCCCAGGGGTAGAGAGGCGCTTAATACCTCAAAGGTGGGCCTTTGTCAGTGAAAGATCACCACACCCCAGATTCGCGTTCGATTCCCGACGCGCCTCTACCCGAAGGGGCAGTTGAAAATCCAGTCATTCTCGGAAATAAGTGTATTCGCAGACAGAATCACTAAAGCCGAAAGCCTTCTGTCAGGGTGATCCAGGAAAGTGTTTCTGCATCGTCTGTCGCGCTCCGGGCTCTTCTCCAGGACTTCTCTTAAATCCGCTCGAAGCACGGTCATTACCGAGGCCCATCATGAAGCACTCCACTCGACTCTCCGTTCTCCTCCCCTTCCTCCTGGCTGCCTCCACCGCAGCGGCTGACGGATCCAACACCCTGCCCATCAACCCGAACGTCCTGGGCACTCGCTCCATCGCCGCGTGCGATCCGGTGAGCCAGTCCTGCGGCGTGGCGGTGATCTCCTTCCCTGTCACCTCCTCCACGGTGCCCTACGGCAGACCGGGCGTAGCGGTGGCCTCGCAGATGATGCCCTCGAACGACGAGGCCCAGGCCATCATGGACGCCGTGGGCGCGGGGCAGACTCCGCAGCAGGCGATCAACGCGGTGCTGGCGGTGGATCCGATCCCCTTCCTGCGGCAGGTGGGCGTGGTGTCGCTGAGCGCGGATGGCACGGTGCGCGTGGCCCAGTTCACCGGTGAGGCGAGCTGGACGCAGCGGTGCTCGGTGGCCGGGGCCACCTACGCGGTGCAGGCCGCGGGGCAGACGAGCGCGGCCATCTGCCAGGCCATGGCGCAGGGCTTCGAGCACGCCTCGGGCAGCCTCGCCCTGCGGCTGCTGGCGGCGCTCAAGGCCGGCGTGGGCGTGGGGCAGGACTTGCGCGGCGAGCGCTCGGCCACCCTGCGCGTCTGGTCCGCCGCCACCCCGCTGGTCGCGGTGACGCCGCTGCTCGCGGATGCCTCGGTGACTGGCAAGCTCTCCCCGCTCGATGATCTGGAGCAGGATCTCTACCGGTACCTGGGGCAGGTGGCCCCGCCGGATCCCGCCAACATGGTGCCGCTCGATGAGGCCACCGCCAAGAGCCTGAAGCGCTCGCTCCGGGAGCTGGGCTACTACCGGGGGCCGATGGATGGCCGCTGGAACTCCGACGCCGACGTGGCCCTGACGGCGCTCACGACCAACAACGTGTTCTTCCCCCGGTCCACCGCGGAGCAGCGCGGCCAGCTGCGGATCGACGAGGCGCTGGTGCAGTTCATCCTCCGCGCCGAGCGCGGGACGCTCGTTCCCGCCCAGTGAGCCCCTCTGTCACGGGCGGCGCAGGGCGTCAGCCACGCGCTCCAGGGCGGAGATGAGCTCACGGTGACGTGAGCGGGAGGGCTCTCCTCCCGCTCGCAGCGCCAGCGCCAGCGCCCGAGGCAGGTTGAGCGCGGCGTCCCGCGCCAGCTTCTCCTGGTACTCGCGGGGGTAGCCGGCGGGGACGCGGAGGGTCCAGTTCTGCTCGTTGACGCTGCCGGGCGCGTTGTAGACGTCGAGCAGCCCGAACAGATCCGAGAAGAAGATCATCACGTTGCGCGCTCGGCAGGCGAAGAGATCCGCGAACTTGGCCTGCACGAGCAATCCAGGCTCCTCCGCGAGCCGCCGCGCGAAGGCCTCGCGGCCCTCGGGCTCCGGGTGCAGGCGCCACGCCAGGTAGTCCGCCTGTGCGCGATCCGTGCCGGTGTCTCTCCAGTGGGCGGCGACTCGCCACAGGGGCGGAGTGTCGTGGGTGCCCACCATCACCCAGTCCTCCGGGGCGGCGTTCTCGCTCCGGTAGACGTCGGCGGGGTTCTCCAGGTTGGCCTTCTGGGTGACGCGGAAGCGCCCCAGTCCGTACTGCGCCAGCACGCGCTGGAGGGGATAGGGCTGGGTGCTGAGGACCTCGGCCAGCAGGTCCTTCAACTGACGCCCGTGGCGGCGCGAGGAGCTGACAATGGTGTCGAAGAGGATGCTGTACTGGCGCACCTGCTCCGGAGTGAGCGAGCGCACCCACCCGTCCGCATAGCGCGGCACCGAGCGATCGAGCTGCTCCGAGGTGGCGATGGCGTACCGGGCCAGCTCCGGGTGATCCGGCAGGTCCGGCGAGTCGAACAGCCGGGCGCCTGTCTGCACCGCGCGCAGCGCGTCCGGCTCGCCGGAGCGGTAGACCCAGGGGCACACCAGCCCGTGC